>DATLXY010000313.1:0-3416 GCA_035575335.1 Nitrososphaera sp.
TCTCTTCAGAGAAGGCGGTCCCAACCAAATCGTTTCCGCCATAAGAGAGGGCCACTTGAGCCACCTTCTTGCCGAGCGCCACCCAGTAGACTGAGATGTTATTCAGCACGTTTGCTAGCATCAGGCGCGATACGGCAATGACGCGGAGATCGTAGGATGAGGGGCTTTCTGAAGTGACCAGCCCCTTTTTCTCAAGCTCTGTGTTTTCGAGGCTGAATTTCAGCGGGATAAAAGTTGTAAATCCCTTCGTCTTCTTATGGAGCTCCCTCAGCTTCAGCACGTGGTCGACTATATGTTCCGGCTTTTCAATGTGACCAAAGAGCATTGTGCAGTTGCTCTTTAGACCCAGTTCATGCGCTTGACGTGCGGTGGCAAGCCACTCTTCACCTGAACACTTGCCTACCACGATCTTTCTGTGAACGTCTGGATGAAAGATTTCAGCTCCGCCTCCGGGTAACGCGTCAAGTCCTGCCGCCTTGAGACGCGAGAGTACTTCCTTTACCGAGTTTTTTGTCAGTCTGGAGATAAAGAATATCTCTGCAGGAGTGAACGCCTTTATCGTCACTCGTGGGCACTCCGCTTTGATCGCCCGCATCATCTTTTCATAATAATCAAGCCCGAGTTTTGGATTGAACCCCCCGACTATGTGAAGCTCGGTGGCACCCATTTGTTCAATTGCAATCTTTGATCTGGCGACTATCTGTTCTATTGAAAGGGTGTAGGCGTCGCCTTCGTTACCCTTCCGGTAGAATGCGCACAGAGGGCAGCTGGCCGCGCAAATGTTAGTGTAGTTCAGATAATAAGACGCTACGAACGTGACTGTATTACCGCACACCTTGCTCCGGATCTTGTCAGCAGCCGCACCGAGAAGGAAAAGGTTTTCCTCGTTCACCAATTGAACTCCGTCGTTGTACGTAAGCTCCTCGCCTGCAAGCGCCTTCTCTAGCGCCGCCGTCCCGCCTGCGATAGTGTCGCTCTTTTGCAACTACAGCTGTTTGCTCCAGAGTCGGTTATAAATTGTTGTC
Source organism: Nitrososphaera sp. (assembly GCA_035575335.1). GTDB lineage: Archaea > Thermoproteota > Nitrososphaeria > Nitrososphaerales > Nitrososphaeraceae > Nitrososphaera. The sequence continues at coordinate 1,026 of DATLXY010000313.1, forward strand.
AATCCAGCTGTATCGCAATAACAGTGGATGCGTTCCTGATCATACCAACCAGTCTTGCTTGGAGTCCGTATTTTTTCTTGCGCAATTGTATTGCACGCTCTGCTTCTGCGCCCTCTGCAAACCTGGCTTTTCCTTCTAACCACTCGCCCTTGGGCTCTCCACTGAATCCGCTTGGCACTATGCGTACGGCAGGATTCTTACGCAAGCGCTTGACCTTGCCGGTGTCAGCCGAAGTCACTACGTAAACCTGATTGTTGTCGACCATGAACCATACGGGTGTTCTGACAGGCTGACCGTTCTTCCTGTAAGTCTCGAGGTTTATGTACTTATGTTTGGAGAGCTCGGCAAGTTTGTCCGCACCCACAGTCAAGGTATCGCAGGCTTGTATCTTAAGGTTGTCGCATATAACGAATAAATACCATTGACGGCCGCAGAGCAATGTTAACACTTGCAGAACAGGCTGCTGACCGATTTTCTAAAGAAGTCTGATATCAGCGACATCCTTGAAGGCGTACTTGCGGGCCGCCGACTCGGACTAGACGACTGTATCAGGCTGATGAAGTCAGACGACATACATTCAATGGGTCTTGTTGCAAGTGCCCTCAAGAAGCGGCTGTTTGGCGACTATATCACATTCGTCAACAACATCATACTCAACTACACTAATGTTTGTGTCACCTATTGCAAGTTCTGTGCATTTTACCGCCCACCCGGCCATGAAGAAGCATATACCGTGCCTGTGGATGACATTGTCAAGCGCGTGGCTATGTCAAGGGAGATGTTTGGTATAACACAGGTGTTGATTCAGGGCGGCCATAACCCCAGCTTGAAACTCGAATATTATGAACAGGCGTTCAGAGCGATAAAGCAAAAGTGCCCTGATGTTGGGATAAACGGGCTGTCGCCTTCAGAAGTCGACATGATTGCCAATGTTGAGCGTAGCAGCACGAAAGAAGTGCTCGCTAGGCTAAAGGCTGCAGGGATGGACACGTTCGCCGGCGGTGGAGCCGAGATCTTGGAAGACAGAGTAAAGCAAGAGATAAGCCCACTCAAGATAAAGAGCGATGAGTGGCTCCGCATAATGGAAGAAGCGCACCATCTGGGTCTCAGATCCGTCGCCACAATGATGTATGGAACTGTTGACACAGAAGAGGACAGGGCACGACACATTATGAAAATAGCGCAGCTGCAGGAGAAGACTGGCGGCTTTATTGTCTTTATACCATGGAGTTTTGAGCCAAACAAGACCCAGATCCAATCAGAGGGGAAGATCAAGTATCCAGCAGGCGGACTATCATTGTTGAAAATGATCGCGATTGCAAGGATAATGTATTATGGCCTCATCGACCATCTCCAGTCATCGTGGCTTACAAACGGCATAGGGATGGCGCAGCTTGCCCTCAACTATGGTGCAGATGATTTTGGCGGCACGCTTATTGGCGAGGAAGTGGTGAGCGCGACCGGCGCCCGGTCGACAGAGCTGACATCTGACAGGATAATCTCCGCCATAAAACAGGCTGGCTTTTGGGTTGCTGAGCGTGACAATTCCTACAAGATCATAAAGTACCATTAAAGTACTCGTGCCACCTTCTGTCGACGAGAGCTTTTGTTTCTTCGTCGACTGTGGCGAGCTGTTGAATTTCGCGCATGTATCCCTCCTCTCTAGTTTTTGTAGTAGCGTCTATTCCAAATTTCGATCCGACATTGACGAGTGGGGAGGCAGGATCGAGTGTGTCTGTTGGAGCATTGTTTATTATGATAGTGTCGCGAGCAGGGTCTGCACGTGTTGTCACGGCCCATATAACGTCGTTCATGTCATGTACATTGATGTCATGGTCTACCACGATGAACATCTTTGTCAGTGCTAGCTGCCCCATTCCCCACAGGCCCATCATGACCTTTTTCGCCTGCCCAGGATATTGTTTTTTTATTGATATTATGGCAAGCCCTTGGAACCAGCCAGCGGCAGGCATCGAGAAATCAACCACCTCTGGATGAAACATCTGAATGAGAGGAAGGAACGACCGCTCGACCACCTTGCCAATATAAGCATCTTCTAAGATCGGCTTGCCTACCACCGTTGTGAGGTAGACCGGGTTGCTTCGTCTCATGATGCCTGTTAGTGTAAAAGTCGGAAACGGCTCGGCCGGTGTGTAGTAGCCAGTATGATCCCCAAAGGGTCCCTCCATCCTCATGTCGTTTGGATCTACATAACCTTCTAGGACTATCTCCGAATTCGCAGGGACTTCGAGGTCTACTGTCCCGCACCTGACTAGCTTTACACCCTTTTTTCGGGTGATTCCAGAGAACAGGTACTTGTCCATACCCTCCGGAACCGGCGCGACCGCGCTAAACACAGTTGCAGGATCGGCCCCAATTACAATCGCAACT
>DATLXY010000314.1:0-4232 GCA_035575335.1 Nitrososphaera sp.
ATCGATCTGGAGAGGATAAACAGGCCGCCCGATAAATCAAAGGTAATTTTGGAAAGAGGCTCGCAGAAGAACCAAGGGTTTCTAATACAAAAAATCGAGATGAGGCAATACATAGAGCGCAGGGACGATCGGCTGGGGGATTACTCGTTACTAACAGCCGTCATAGAGACCGATCGGGGGGTAGTGGAGATGAAATATGACGAAGGTTTTAGGGGCCCTGACGCACTGGAATCCGCTGTAACGTTGCTTACCCAATACGCTGGACTAGCATCATTAATTAACCGGGCCCTGATAGAACTGCAACGAGACCAGCAACAACAAGGATAATAATTCTTGTAGCATGCCAAGTCATCATACAACTGATGTTGAATTTGTTATTAGTCGTCGTCGTCTTTGCTACTGCTATTAGTAGCATGCCAAGTCATCATACAACTGATGTTGAATATCGCCCTTTGACAGGACGCAGGAGATGATCTGTTACAGAAGTTTCTCTGCCTCGCTGAGGCTATCTACCCTGATAGACCACTTAAATTCCCTGTTCCATGGCTGGTTGAAAAGTATTGCCGACTTGGGGGGTACGATGTCGATAAGGTTGTTTGGGGCATCGTCTATCAAAATGTCGAATGGGTAGTTTGCCTTGGGCGCGGCGTCGTATATGAACAGCAACTCATCGGTGTAGATGTTGTGCATATCAAGCCACATCGCAACATAAGGCACAGTCGGTCTCTCTCTCTTTGTTATGACTGATATCCTGTATCCCTTGCGGTGGATACGTTCTGTCACGTCTCCTATACCGGGCTCCGTCGGAGGAATTTCGCGCCACCTGCGTTTCCAGACGTGGCTAAAGTACGCATAGACTTGGTCGGGCGTTATCGGCAGTACCGTTGGAATGTCCCAGCGTATTATGTCCTTCTTGGTGATCGTGGAGTTATGTCGCCTGTTGTACTCGTCTACCCAGATGAGCATAACGTCGGCAAGAACTGAATCAACATCGATAGCTACTGTCCTGACCGCTTTCGTGATATTCGTTCCTGTATTTTCTGACATTACTACCACAACATCACTCGCACAGACTATGCGTATCTATAGAATATCAATTATGCTTATTCGGCGCCGACTATTATCTCTGCGAGGTTTTGTGCTACCGGGTGACTAGTATGTTCAATGCAATTACTTCGTCGTTTGTTGTGGCAGTTCTGGGGCTGAAGCAAAACCAAGATGATACCTTCTATTTGTATCAGAGACTGCCATAAGATGCGCTGTGACACAACAGCGGCAACTCGCAGATGTCAGGCAGTTCGTAGGAATCTATTTCGAGATGATGTTTTTCAAAAGGTATGGCGGGCACCAAACTTCAACCGGGTGAGAGCGAGGTGAACAAGCCCTCATAGACTCGATTGTAGATGGTAACGATAACCATGGAGCATGACGTTCTGACTTTTGGACGGGGATCCCATGCGGGCGCAAATCCCTCGCGCGCCATAAAGAGAGGAACTACACGTGACTTAGTACTTAATTATCTTTTCAATTGGAGGTTTGGTTGGGAGGTGAGTCAAGATTGTTATGTTTGTTTTTTGTTCCCTACAACGGCAGGTTCAGAGCGGTAAGCGATCTGCAACTGTTGCAATATGTTGCAGCAATGGTGGCATTGCCAGCATAAGCATATTGAATAAAGACAATAAGATCATATGCGATCTTGAGCAGAACTTTGGTACAATGAGCGAACTCGCCCCCTAGCCAGCAGCATGAGTTGAGAAATGGGGCCGGCCGGATTCGAACCAGCGACCTCCAGCGCCCGAGGCTGGCATCCTTCCAAGCTAGACAACGGCCCCCTGAAATTCAGAGTGTTTGATTGCTGCCCGTATATTATATGCTACTCTGACTGGCTACTGGAATTATCATTCTTCATGGAAGAGGTATTATGAATACTGTAATATTATTAGATGTACAAGAATCGCTGCTACTATAAGGTTTGTTACCCACTATCAAAAGATGGCTCCTGATGCTATTGCTCAAGCAGGTGGAAATAGCTGCAGACGGATCGTTGTTTTATTCACGGCGACTGCATTGTTGGCGGCGTTGCTATCCGTAATGATTGTTACCAGCATTTTCCCCGTGCGAGAATCAGGACAAACTAGCGCGATTGACGACGATGGCCAACTAACCAATAACTCTTCAGTAACTCCTGAAAGCGAGCAGCAGGCTGCGAGCAACAATGGAGGAACGGTTCTCACGTATAGGGAACTTTTTTCGAGAGTCAATGGTTCTGTAGTGCAGATAACTGCATCTGGAATTCCAGTTTCTACCCTCCCGCTGCCGCCTTTTGACCGTAACTATGGCGGTCAACTGCCGCCTGAGGTGACTGCTATCGGCTCGGGCTTTGTCATCGATAGTGAAGGCCATGTCGTGACAAACTACCATGTTGTTGCTAACGCTAGGAACGTCTCGGTAGCATTCTCTGACGGCTCCGTTTACGCATCAGAAGTAATTGGCGTGGACGTATTTACCGATACTGCGGTATTGGAGCTCCTAGATGTACCACCGGAACAAGAGCTTGTGAGTTTACCACTAGGAAATTCGTCTGAACTGGAAGTTGGCGACGAAGTGGTGGCTATTGGAAATCCGTTTGGTCTTACGGGGTCATTAAGCACAGGTGTCGTAAGTGGACTTGGAAGGCTCTTACCGTCATCCCTCCCGCCAAATAACAACGATACCGGCGGCAACAATACCGGCATCGTCTACGGCTTCTCTATCCCCAACATCATTCAGACAGATGCGGCGATCAATCCCGGAAACTCCGGCGGCCCGCTGCTGAACCTTCGGGGAGAAGTAATTGGGATGAATACGGCGATTCTCTCCGCATCTCCTTTCGCTACTTCTTCGGGTGTGGGGTTTGCGATCCCTTCTGACACCCTGAAGCTGATATTGCCAGCACTGATTGCAAACGGAACCTACGTCCACCCATGGATCGGTGTTGCGGGCTCTGATGTTACACCAGAAATTGCTCTGAAACTAGGACTCGAGGAGGCTAGAGGATACCTGGTAATCGATGTCGTCATGGGAAGCCCTGCAGATAGAGCTGGGATTAGAGGGGGTGACATGCCGGTTGCTATAGGTGACGTCCCCGGCCTCCAAGGTCAAGGGCCCGACAATTTCATCGAACTAGGGGGAGACATAATATTGGGCGTTGACGACCAGGCCGTAAACAAAATAGATGATCTTCTTTCGTATATTGAAGGAGAAAAGAAAGTTGGGGACACTGTCACGCTGACCGTCTACAGAGACGGCCAAATCATTCCGATTGATGTCGTCCTAGGCGCAAGGCCCTCACCGGTCGGCGGCGCTATAAGATGATGCCAAAAGACAGGTCTTGCAGGCAGTGGAATTCAAAAGTGGTCTATTTTTCTACTTCCCCTCAATATTTCTCCAGCTCGGGCAGCTGATCATCCAGAACGCATGGGGAGTGGCTCGTTAACTTTCCGGCCTTGTAAAAATATGTTATTGTGGGTATCCTGAAAAATATTCACATCGTCAAAACTTACATCCCCCACGTTTGTGACGATCAAATCAATATATATCATCAACTGAAAATCGGTCTACCTTGGCTAGTTTCAACTCAATACGAGTGGACGACAGTCTTGTGGGATCTCAATTCCTTAAAGCTTGAAAAAGCATCTCCGCACTTTTCACACTGCCACTGTCTTGACTTGGCATCTTGATATGACTCGAATGTGTATGTACCAACCTTGTACATCCTTGTCCGGTGGTCATAAGTGACTGGATTGTGATTGATCCTGTATTTGAGGTTGCTCATATCCGGAGTCTTGATTCATAATTTTCGACTTTAAAGTATAGTGGTGACATAATATAGAAGATAATTCTAAGAGCTGCTTCCTGAGATAGGAGAGATTTCTTCTTTCATAGATCTGTGGACCATGATTACAAACGCAGACATTGCAGCGACGACAAGCCATCCAGTGGACATCAGTGCATATGACCCGGCGATGGACCCGGGACTAAACACGATGACATAATCCCCCACGGTACGGATCCCAAGGGAGGTAATAATGAGCAAAATCGGCAGGTGGTTGAACCTTTTAAAATGGACCATCTTGCCCGTTATCGGAGGCAGCATGAGAGGGAGGTAAAGTGCAATAGTAATTCCGATAAACCCTATTGTCGTGTAGTGGATGGCAAGGTCGTACAGTATAAAGCTGCTTGAGACATTGAAC
>DATLXY010000315.1:0-4392 GCA_035575335.1 Nitrososphaera sp.
GCGATCTCGTCCCTTGCAAAAACTGGTACTACTGGTGAATGCATCCCGTAGGAGATGCCGACGATGGCGGCGCAAATGGCGACCAACAGTACCGCGCGGTTCATCACGACGACCCTGATGATATTACTTGTACGCGGCTATTATCACCGCGCCGCCTATCATGCCTTTTTCGAATTCTACATGGGAAAATTTTTCCTTGAGCATGGAGTCGAGCTCTGAATTTTTTGGCCACTTTAGGTAGGTGCCGTAAAGCGTCTTGAATTTCAATCCCTCCTTGCCGGCCGCAAGATATGCAAATACACCAAGAAAATATTTCAGATACATCGAGACAAGTGCCCTAGGAATGACGCGGTCAGGTTTGCCGAGGTCTACTATCACAAGCCGGCCACCGGCCTTGAGCACTCTGTGCATCTCTGCAAGTGCTTTGCTTAGGTGGATAGCATCACGCAAAGAATAGCCGCATAACACTGCATCAAACGTCTCATCGCGAAAAGGCATATATTCGAATATGCCAGAAGAAAGCTCCGCCTTAGAATCAGGCAAAAAATTTCTCACATTCGCAAGCATTTCGGGGATCGGATCGTACATTACTACAATCACGTCGCCCCCTGCCTCTGAGAGGGCTATACGTGACATGTTGCCATAGCCCGAGCCTGCATCCAGTACGATGTTGCCTGGCAGCACTCTGCCACGTATACCTCGTCGCCTGTACTCCTCGTCCTTGCCAAACGAGATGAATCTGTTCACCTTGTCATAGACGGGGATTATGGAACGCAGTACCTCGATTACCTCTCCCCAATAGCGACTTCCAAGACCAGACAACAGGCGGGTGATTCTGTAACGCCATTATTAATTATAGCTAGTTTCAGACGTATTCAAATGCATTCTTACAAAGGGCGAACTCAGTTACGGAATGCTTGGGCGATTCCTGATGTATGACGGGCGCGCCTAGTTTCAAGAGGATAGTTGGAGACTTGTTGTCAGACAGGCTTGGACATGCTACAAAGGCAGAATCGAGCATGTTGCATGATCATGTCGGGAAAATGACGAGATGGAAGTGTTGGAGAAAAGCATGGGACGGAGAAACTTCACAATGTTTGTTTCACCCCTGCTCCCAGCGTGAGTATTATGGGCAAGATAGCGTTATTGGTGAGATGGGAGAGAGATAGGCATAACGGATATCATCAAGAGGATCACCGGTCAGTTCAGGGCAAATCTCACGACAGTTGGTAAAAGACGACCAAGACATAGAAAAGCAATTATCCTGCCGCTGCTCATGCGTGATGTCTGTGGTAAACTATCGCTGCCCAAAGTGCAGCTCGCCCCATTCGATCAATGTCGACAAGATATTTGATGGTCGCTTGATATTCAAGTGCAGAAAATGCAGTATCTGTTCCGTAGTTCCTGCTGCAGGGAACATAGACGAAGCGTATCTAGACTTTCTTGATAGATACGAAAGTGGCAGTGGGATTGCGTACGCAGACGATCTCAAGTTGCTGATGGAACAGGAGGGAATAATCCGGCCTGCCAAAGAGATAGATGCTCTTATATCGGCAACCAACACTACCGGAGACCCTTTGCTAGAAGAGGTATTGCGATCCAAGGAAGATTATATTGTGGATTTTAGGGTAATTGAAGAACCGTCCCCGGAGTTTGGTCTAAGCGTCGAAGACCTCCCTGTAGATGAAGCGATAATTGCGGTTCTGAAGACGAAAAAAATCGAGCGACTCTACAGCTATCAAGAGCAGGCCGTGAAAAAGATCCTTCAGGGAAACGATATCGTCATCACCGCGCCCACTGCATCTGGTAAGACCGAGGCTTTCTGCATTCCAGTATTACAAAAAATTACAGAGGAAGCGCCACGATTTGGATCACTTCGGACTGGGGAAAAACGCAAAGTTTCTGCTATTTTTGTCTACCCGACAAAGGCTCTCTCTCGGGATCAGCTGCAGAAAATAAGAGAGTTGGCCGAGTCGGTTGGCATAAGGACAGTAGTTCTTGACGGTGACACACCTGACAAAGAGCGCAAAGCAATAATGGAATCACCACCAGATGTTGTTGTTACCAATTTCGACGTGCTCCACTACCACATGATGCATCGGACGAAATTTTCGCGAATGCTCAGGTCGGCGAGGTTCTTAGTAGTCGACGAAGCCCATATCTACACAGGAGTATTCGGAGCAAACGTCCACCACATCATCGCGAGGCTTGAGAGGCTGGCAGGTAAGAAGCTCCAGATAATTGCCGCCTCGGCAACCCTTCCAAATGCAAAAGAATTCTGCCAGGCACTCTTCGGAAGAGAAATGCAGGTTGTGCAGGGCAGGGGCAGACGGGGGAGGATAAACCTTGCAATAATCTTCCCTTCTCTACGCTCATCCAGATCACTGGCACTTGACCTCCTACGGCAGACCACGAAAAGAAAACACAGAACTATTGCTTTCTCCGGTTCGCATCTCGGATCGGAACTGATGGCATTCTATGGGTCGCGGCAGGGGATTAACATCAAAGTGCATAGGGCGGGCCTCCCAGCCGCTCTTAGAATAGAGGTCGAGCAACAGTTCAAGTCTGGCCAGCTGACAGCAATATCTGCGACGCCCACTCTGGAGCTCGGGATCGATATCGGAGACGTTGACGCGATAATCTCCAACATCGTACCTGTCGACCGCCTCACACAGAGGATCGGGCGTGCCGCACGGCGTGGTCAACAGGGATACGCGTTCCTTACACTCGGTAACGACCCAATAAGCCAGTACTACAAGACGCATCCTTCAGACTACCTTGCAGATCATGAATACGCCTACACTGACCCAGCGAATCCCTTCGTTCAGGAATATCAGGTGCTAGCGATGACATGCGACAGGCCTATTTCCATGTCTGAGAGCAAACCTGTGTGGAATATATTGCAAAAGCTGGTAAGCAAAGGCGTGGTAAAAGTAGTAGGAGAGAGATTCGTGCCCGACCTGAAGGAAGCAATGAAGCTACTTGGCGAGTATAGCATCCGTGGCATAGGGAGCAAGGTCGACATAAAATTCAACAAGAAGATAATCGGCGATCGTTCGCTACCACAAGCACTTGAAGAACTTTATCCAAACGCCGTGTACTTTCTTGCAGGCCGCAGGTACAAGGTTCACCAGCTGCACTTTGAACCGAACGGACAGCCTTACGCAGAGCTCATCCCTATTCCGTCTGACTACCCGTACTACACAAAGGCGCTTACCGACGAGTGGCCCTCAATTCTTGAAATATACGAGAAAAAAGCGGTCTTTGGTGTTGAAGTAGCTTATTGTTCGCTCAAGATACAAAAGCGGGTTCTCGGATACGCAAACATTGAGATAGGGCAAGAGGTGGCCCAAGGCAAGAAAGTGATGCTTGATGAACCGCTAGAATACGAATTTGTTACCAAGGGCTTCGTTTTTCGGGCCCCAAAACCTAAAGGCATTTTGCAAGAGGTTGACGATGAGGAATACGCAGCGATGAGCGGCTTTCATGCATCTGAGCATGTTATCATTGAAGGGAGTGCCATGATAACCGGAGGTGCCTCACAGGATTTGGGTGGCATTTCGCTTGGATCATCCGGGCTGATATTCGTCTACGATGGGAGCATGGGCGGCAATGGTGCGAGCAAGGCACTCTACGATAGGCTGGACAAGGTGTTTTACCGGACACTTAGCATTCTGTCCGACTGTCCTTGTAAGAGTGAAAGCGGCTGTCCACGGTGTACCTATTCTTATAGATGCGGCAACAATAACGAATACTTACACAAGCTGGCTGCAATAGAGGTAATGCACAAGGTCATTGGGGGAGAGAAGACCGAAATTGGCCGTGACATAAGTGGCGATCGCGCTCTTGTGTAATTTTCCCGCGTGCTGGATATATGTAATGTGTCAATTACATCAGCAACGCTTTACCTACTTTTGCCCTAACGAACTATGTCAGAGATGCTATGTTGACAAAAAAGGGATCCAGAGAGGAACCACAGTTATAGAATGTGGACGGATGCTGAACCCCTATTCTCCATAAGGGAGCGGACGTCTAGTAAAGCATAATGTAGGGTTCGTCTCGCAAAGAATCGTGAAAATAAATTACTCCTCCAAGGAAAGGGCTGACCCAAAACAGCATGTTGACGAGCAGGGCACCCCACCATAGTTGGACGAACAATCAATGTCTGTTCATGTCTTAGTCATTCGACAGTCTAACTTTATCAAAATCATTATAAGGAATCATTGACTGCCTGAGTCGGTCGGAACGGCAAATGCGCGACGATCTCGATGTCGTCTATATCTGTAAGGAGTGCAAAGCCAATTTCCTCTTTAGGGAAGACATGGCGGATCATCAGAAAGAAACTAGCCATTCCGGAATAATCAAGATTCCGATAGGCGGGCATGCTGAACC
>DATLXY010000316.1:0-4805 GCA_035575335.1 Nitrososphaera sp.
GCTGCCCTATGTTAAGATAGCATAATGAGTATTTTGCTGGTACTGTAGTAACATCACCCGTATGTTTCGATCTTGATGTCGAACGACCCGTCCTTGCGCTTGTTCCTGTTTGTGACAAAGCCGAGCGGACTCAGGATCGCCACCACAGAGTCTATCGTGCCCTGATAGCCGCAGACGTGAAAGAATGAGTTATTGGGAGTTACCTTCTCTCCTACTGCCTCTTCGAGCTTCCGGCCAATCAAGGTCTCTACTCTTCCGGTGCTCCCCTGCCAGCCCTTTGACAGTGGATGGTCAGGCCTGCTCACGGTTGGTAGATACTTGAAGTTGAAATCAGGATCAGCAGCCAGCTTTTCCAGGATTTCGCGGTAGCCGAGCTCTTGTGCGTATCTTGCCCCGTGAAGTAGCACCACCTGTCTCTTCGACCCGATGTTCTTCAGGTGAAGGACATAGCTGATAAATGGTGCAAGGCCGGTTCCCGAAGCAACTAAAATCAGCCGGCGCATGTCCGGTGTCCCATCGGGCTTTTTGTCTTCTATCGTAAACACGCCGGCAGGTTTACGCCAGTAAAGCTCTGCTCCCTCCTCCATCTTGAAGAGCGCGCTGGTAAACTTGCCCATTATAGGCTCTTTGGCCCACTTTATGTAAAATTCAAAGTATCTCTTTTCCTCGGGGGGCGAGGACAGCGAGTAGGCCCTGTAGGTTATCTTGTCATCGTCTTGCAGCTTTAGACCTAGAGCGACAAATTGGCCAGCCTTGTAATCAGGCACACGACTTCCATCTGCTGGCTGAACCCTGATTATTGCGAGGTCCGGTGTGAGGTTCTTTCTATAGATTATCCTTCCGACATTTGGCGGCGCCTGTCCCGAACTCATCTAGAGGAGATGGATTCTAATGATGCTTATATTTGATTATCCTTTTATTGGAGGGCACAAGAAAGCTAGCTGGCTTGGCAAGCAAGAAGGGAATTGCGCTCACGGCCGCGATAGTGGCTGCGGTAATTGGATCTAGTTTTTTGATCTGGTTCATACCCGAGATCAGCGCCCCCGACGTCCCACGGACCGACGGCGAGGTGATAAGCGACATTTACTCGCGGCACAATGAGCTTGCTGCTGAAATTGACCTGAGATTTGAACAGTGGAAAGATAATGATACAGCGGCTCCTGATATATCTACTCTGATCACTTCGGCCAAGTCGCAGATAGAAGAGATGCGCCGCCAGCTTGACAGCAGGCAGCCGGCTCAGGAGTGGCAGGAGAGCTATGACATTTACGTGGAGGCTCTCAACGCCTACGTTGCCTATCTCGATGCAATGGCCCAAAAGGTAGCTGACGGCGACAGAACCAGTCTCGACTCTTCGCTCTACCAGAACTGGCGCGACCTAGTCGACCAGTCAGTCGAAGCCATGCCGTTAAACAACTAGTAGCTGTTTTTCAGTGCTGCAAGAATCTGGTCTATCCTTGCGTTTGTCTTGAACGCGCCGGAATTGAGCGCACTTCTTGATGCGATAAAGCCGACGGCCTGCAACTTTTCGACTATCGTTGCCATAGAAGGAGGGTTTGTCTTGAGCATACCCGAGATCTCGTCTCCCCGGAAATAGTAGGGTATCTCGCTTGTCTCTTCAAGAGCTAGGTCGAGTACTTTCTTGCTCTGCTTGTCGGGTTCATATTCTAGCATTCTCTTGACAAGGCCTTTATCATACAGAACACCGGTCCACAGCTGACCACCTGTCCGCATCATACTTCCGCACAAATCACATTTTGCAACGGTATACTCCTTTGCAGAAAAGCGGTGGCCGCACTTGAAGCAATGCATCACGTAGCCGATGCTTGCATAAACATCGTTTGCCTCGCTGCTGCTCACCCTGACGGAAGCGTAGACTCGCAAGTAATGCATCGTGGCATGGACAAATACCGGCCTTATCGCCAGCTCAAGCCGTGAAGCGGTGAGCGCAATCAGCGAAAGCAAAAGGCGAATTGCAATTTCATTTCCATAACTGTTGTTAAGGGGTCTGCCGTAGTAGCGGCGAAGGCACACTTCTGGGTAAACGCCGCAGAGCACTGCAGTATCTGTCGCGGTGATCGAGACCAGGCCGCCGTCCTGAACGGACCGCAGCACGCAGTCCACGTGTTTTGCCGGCGTGCCGAACGGATCCAGATCGACTATGCCAAAGCGCTTGCCTTCCCTATCGCCTTGCAGCAGAAACTTGCACACCTCATTGATTGAAAAATGGCATTTATTGCTGACAGAATTGATCTTGGTCGCTTCCTCGGCATGCTTTACCGCAATCGCGTTGATGTCATTGCCATAGACGTGATCGATCTCGGGCACTTCGACAGCGACCCTCAATGCCCTTGCGCCTACTCCTGTAAAAGAATCGGCAAACGTCTTGCGAGAAAGTGACGGAGCAAACGCTCTGTACGCCAGAACGGACAGGTCGCGATTGAGTCTCGCCGCCGGGTTAAAGAAGGCAGGCGTTTTGGGAGGGACCTTTTCGGTAAGCGAGAATCTGGGGACGAGCAAAGTTGTCTTTCCCTCAATGATCGGGACGAAATCTGCTGTCACGCCGGAGAGGGATGCGCGGATGTGATATTTATAGCAGAAATATGTATTCCTTTTTTAGGAACATAAGTGATAATAAATACCCTGCAAATCTGCATACAGGATAATTTGCCTTTTCAGGACGGCATCATAGTGGGCGGGGTTGACGAGGCGGGGCGCGGATCTATCATTGGCCCGCTCGTTGTCGCCGGCGTGGCTATCAAGGAATCCAAGATTCCTCTGTTATCTGAAATGGGCGTGAGGGACTCCAAGACCCTGACGCCTAGGGCCCGTGCCCGGCTTTTCGGCCATATAATGAAGGTTGCAGACTCTGTCTCAATTCGCAAGGTGGATCCCGCCGAAATCGACAGCAGCGTGTCACTTCGCGAGCTCAACCGGCTCGAAGCAAGAGTTATGGCCTTTGTCATCAACAACATTGGGGCGGATGAGATCTATGTCGACTGCTGCGACGTCAACCCTGAACGATACAGGGGCTACATCTGGCAGCACCTAAACTGCAGCCCAAAGGTTCACACGATGCACCATGCGGACTCGGCGAACATCGTTGTGTCTGCAGCATCGATAGTGGCCAAGATAATTAGGGATCAGGAAATCCAGCGAATACGCGACAAGTATCGCGGCATAGGTAGCGGATACCCCTCTGACGAGCAGACTATGCGCTTTATCCGGCGCTGGGTCGCAAAAAACGGCAACGCGCCGCAATTTGCTAGAAAATCATGGAAGCCACTAAAGCTAATGCTTGAGGAGATCGCCCAGTGCAAGCTCAAGATCTAAAGACACAGTATATCATTCCATGATCCTTGTCGAACGGATCAAGAGTGATTATCTGCTCTACTGAAAAGCCGTTCTTTTCCAACCGGGCCGCTTCCTGCATTATCACCGCCCGGGGTTCCATGGTGACGTCAATGCTCCTCGTCTTGACCACCAGGAGCATGACGCCGCTAGGCTTCAGATAAGCATTGCAGTTGGCTATCGCAATATCGGTCTGGTCCGGCTGTGCGATATCGCAATAGACCACATCGACCTTGCCAAATATTGCAAAATAGGAGTTTGGCTTTCTCGCGTCTTCAAGTATTGGTACAACGTTCCTTCTCTTCGACGCAACGTTTTCGATAAGCTCCCTTGCGACGCGGGTCGCCGGCTCTACCGCAAACACGATTCCAGACGATCCGACAATGTCAGAGACGTGGCTGACGGTCGTTCCGGTAGAAGCTCCAAGGTAGAGCACCTTGGTTCCGTTCTTGATAGGCATGTTCTTCATGCCCTTTTTCAAGGCTCCAGCAAGCTTGCTCCTGAACGGATCCCAAAGCCGGTATTCCTCCCCCTCGTACTTGATGAGCTTTTCACCATAAACACTCTCTCCTTTGACCAGGTTGATGGTGGCGACGATTTTCTCCCCGTTTACCGAAATCCACCTAATACTGTCGCTTTCCAAATCGCTTTCTTCTGCCCTTTTTCTTCTTTTTCCTCCCATCACCTTTATCTCTTCCCGCGCCGGGACCTGCAGAACCTTCGGATTGCTCCCGGCGCTGCACGTGCTCCCGGTACTTGCGCTCGCGCTCCTTCTCCGGAATTGGCTCCTTGTATTTTTCGCGAATTTCGCTAATTCGAGTGTTCAGCCGCTCTTGGATCAGGGTGTCCTTGCCCTCGTGCCTATAGTAGTCAATCCTTGCTGCGATCGCCACCTTTGACGCGACTGCCCTAGCTATCTTGCCTCTCTGCCATTTTGGCGCTGAATGAATAAGAGGATGCTGGAACAGAATGCCGTGTTTTGGCGGCTTGGCGCCCGTCTTGAGAGCACGGAAAAGTGCCTTTTCTGCTCCAAGCACCTGAATTGTGCTTGCTGGCAGCGTCGCAAGGCGTGCCAGGCTACCGGCCTTCGCAATCATCCTAGCGCCTACTGTTGCTGTCAGCAGATCCTTGACATTTGGAGCTACTGTTTCCATAGCGATTTCGATATGATCCGCGATCACTCTCCGCAGATCAGACTGTGCGATAACCTGATCGGCGAGTCTCTTCACAATAGCGAGGTTCTCAGGAGTCATGTCACCGCCCTTGCTGCGCCTCGCGGCCTCCAGTATAATTTCGACCTTCTTGTCCTGAACGCCCACGCTTCGGAGGATTTCCGCAGTGATATTCTCCCGGGGGCCTGCCCTGCTCACGATCTCAGCATATGCCACAAGGCTCTGCAGCAGATTGTCAAGCTCTGGGAAGTGAAGCCCGTACCATTCGCGCATCCTCGCACC
>DATLXY010000317.1:0-4713 GCA_035575335.1 Nitrososphaera sp.
TGCACCGCCAGTGATTTCAAATCTGGTGGAGCAATTGGAGAGCCTTCCGGGGGATCAACCCAGATATTAATTTCTAACATTGCTGGCGTACCAAGTGCTTTTCTGTAGGGGTTATTGCCTGTCGTCGAAAGAAAGATTTGCCGTCTGGAAGCGGTGACATACCCTCCACGACTCAAACTTCCATCGGTTTCTGCCCGACGATCATAAAAACGCACGTTATGGTCAGTGTTTATCCACACAAACGAATACGTTCCTTTGGGTCGCACGCTCCGGGCTGCGCTCAGAATTGCCGCACGATCTTCTCTTGAGAACTTTGCAGAGTAGTGGAAATAAATAGAGGGCGTTTCAGAGAGAGTGAGACGTTCTAAGGTTTGTTGAACGAGGGTCTTGAAATACGCTTCTTTTTCAGAGTAGAGGAAGGTCTCACTATTTGCCGAATAAAACTGCCACCTGCCGTACTGATTAAACACATTGGCATATCCCATGAGGCGCTCGGTATCACGGCGCACGTTCTCGGTGTAGGAAAGACCAATGAAAAAGTCTGCATCTGGAATTGCGTCGGGCAGAACCCAAGGGGTAACTCCACATTTAGCGATGATATTGAGAACTAAGTTCAGGTCTTTCCATTCGGGATTGCGGATAGTGTTGCCCTTCATCATCTGACAGGGAATGCCCTTTTCGAGAAGCAATCGTTTTATGCGGTAGTATGGCGCTTGCTCGTCATCCGCCGAATACCCACTGTCAGGGGTTTGAACAAGGAAAATGCGGTTCAGCGCGTCATTGCCAACCCATTCGGGATGCTCCCGTATGAGGCGTTCACATTCACTGTAGATCGTTTCAGTTGATGGTACGGTGATGATAGAGTTATAGGTCAATCGCGTTCCAAAGGTGCGTTCTGCACCTTTGTACTTATACTTTCCTACTTTTAGGGTCTCAACAAGGGCTGCCATGCTCTCTCGAACATCAGTGGTACAGATAGGAACAAGTTCAATCGTTCTTGGCTGATTGTCATAAGAACCGAACTTGGTGATGCCCTCACGGATGTCTGCTGCTTCTTGTCGTCTATTAAATTCAACGTTCGGTTCAGGCAAAGTATAGACTTGAAGAGAATCGGTATTCGGGTATCTGGAAAGAAGCGTCGTAGGTTGAGTATCAATCGTGACGCGCACGCCATTGAGTGAGATGGGAAACACTTCTTGGGCAAGATACTCTGCAATAGTTGTGGTCTTTTCTGCCCGAATTCGTGCTGCACCAGGGTGTAGAGACAGTCCATGTTCTTTGGCTGCTCTGGGAAGGTCAAAAGTTGAGTTCGCCTGAGCAACAAGCCGATCAAGCATCGCTTTAGGCAGTTGTGGAATCACCTTGTCTGAAGCGATCAGTTCCTCTCGACCATAATCGAAGAGAAAAATCCTCGTAAACTCTCTATCAGCAGATACAATCCTACCCTTTTGCCAACCCTTTAAATGGGCGGTAGCTGTCAGATCAACGAGATCAGAAACACGGAAGATGTCGCACAGGGCTTTCAAGTTACGGAGGTTTTTGACTTCTAGCTTATAATCAATGCACAGGTAATACTTTCCCCAATATTCACGAAGTTGAAAAACGTAGGCGGGATAAAACCCCAGAACCTCACGCACCTTTGGTGGTAAGAAGATATTTTGCCCTCGCCGATGAGCGATAAGGCGACTAAATTTACTGCTGTCAATGAACCAATCCTGAGCATACAGGGCATTTTTGAGCGCAGTAATGAAATTCTTGCGAAGGGTTTCAGGTTGTACTGAGGAGCTTCCTTCCTCAGTGTCTATAGTCAATTCAAACAGATTGGCAAAGTACGTTGAAGCGTAGTCGGCAGGTGATGGTTGTTGTCCTGCAAAAAGCTCATGCTGTATTGCTGCTTCGCGTTCCGGTGCATTGCTCACCAGAGTTAACTTGGTTTGGCTTGGAGACACAATAAACTCAGGAGATGGTAGTCCTAGCGCCGTCATCTGACGCTGCATTTGCCATGTGCCTTCACTAATAGCTTTGACAAACGCCGTACCGTCGTTTTCCTTCATGAGTTTGAGCCACTCAAGCATCTTTGGATTTTGGGGCTTGTGGTTTAGCCGAATTTCCTGAAGGGTGAACCTATCTGGAACGTCCGTATCGCGTTGCTGCAACCGTCCAGGGTTAATAACAAGAAATGCGTCTTTGTAGTGTTCACATTCAATCGGAAGTTGAACAGCATAATCTCGATGGGCGACGGCATTCACAATAGCTTCGTCAATGGCAATAGGTGGAAGCTCATGCTCGTCCGTAAAACCACCATCTGGTTTTCGGCGCTGATATACCTTAAAAAATCCCGACTCACGAAAGAAAGAACGCATTGCCCGGATTTGCTCTGGGAGCGAACCGCTGAATGCCTTCTCAAAGTTGTGGATAGCTCGTTGACCGTTGGATTGGAGTGGGTGGTCAAAACGGAGTAACCGAATGTATGCCCAACTCAGTCTCCGTTGTGGATTGGCTGCAAAGAATAAGTATCCGGCATATGTGAAGGCATAACCGTTCCCATCCCGCTCAAGTGCGCCAGCCTGATAAAGCATTTCCTCATCGTTCATCTCCACAGTTGCACCAGAGAGAAACACTTTACGAAACTCAGCAACGACGCCCCTATTCAATTCGTTTGGATCATAGGGGCAACAATAGGTAAGCTCAAAATCGACAATCTTCTTTTCTCGGCGAAGACGTTCTCGCGCATTCGCATCGAGTAACGTATTCTTCATCCCCTGCCGTTCCCATGCTTTCGGACTACTACCGAGTGTTTCACAGATAAAACGCTCGGAATAGGGGACAAAGATAAGGCAGACTTGATTCCCCGCACCAGTGGTATCTGTACATGGGTGAAACTTCACAATCGCATTGTGGTGTACAAGAAGGTCGTTTATTTTGGTGAGGTCTTTCTTCTGGTCTTCAGTCAAGTGATTGATGCCAAAGACTTCACCTATTTTCGACACACCAATAACTAGAAGACCGCCCATTCGATTGCGGTTCGCAAATGCGGAAACGGTTTCGGTGATATGCTCCCGCACAGTCTTAATGTCTGCACCCTTGCCAATAACACGTCCAGCTTCTTTGCGATCAAAACATTGCCCCTCGAATGAGTTGTCATCGGGGGAAGTGATATATGTCCAGTATGCAGTTGGGTCATCGAAAACATTCTTCGGATCGGGATGAGTTCCTGTTGGTAGTACCAATGCAAACTACACCTTGTAAAGCTAGAAAGCAATCATCGTAGTTCTCTATTTTACTTGAAATATAGGTCAAATGTGAGTTCCATTCGCTCGTCACCTCAGCATAAATTTACAGTATCAAATATACTTGAGTGTGAAGAGTAGTAAGTCCCAAAAGAAACCCACATATTGTGGGCTATAATTAGCCGTACATGCGTTCTATCTTTGGAGCAGTTGGTTATGTGGTCTGATAACGAAGCCAGTATTGACCTACTCCGGTTCAAATCTCTCGCATCAATCGTGACTCAGGTAGTGAAAACAGAGTCATTGTTGCCGACGACGATTGGAGTCTACGGGGATTGGGGAAGTGGGAAATCAACGCTCCTTAAGATGGTCGAAAGGGAATTCCAAACCGACGATGGAATCATGAATCTCACCTTCAATGGGTGGTTGTTTGAAGGGTATGAGGATGCGAAAACAGCACTAATGGGGACAATCCTTGATGCAATCCAAGAGCGGATTGAAGGGGATAAAAACCTAATCGAGAAGTCGGGTGATCTTATCAAAAAGCTGCTAGGGCGCGTTAGTTGGATGCAGGCGTTGGGACTTATTGGCAAGTATGGATTACCGCTGCTGTTGGGGATGCCTCAACTTGCTGCTATCAGTGCTGCCAAAGATGTCTCCGACATGATGAAGAGTGAACCAGTAGACCCAGAAGATTTAGCGAAAATCCTCAAAGTGACACCAACAGAACTGCAAGAAATCCGACGTGATATTCGGGACTTCAGAAAGGACTTTAAGGAATTACTCGATCAAGCCGAGATACGCACCCTTGTCGTGTTCATTGACGACCTAGACCGCTGTCTTCCAGACACTATTATTGCGACGCTAGAGGCAATTCGCCTCTTTCTCTTTGTTCCTAAAACTGTCTTCATTCTGGGGGCGGATGAGCGACTGGTGGAATATGCTGTTCGCAATCGCTTCCCGGCATTGCCTGGAACAGAGCGGGAAGTAGGACGTGATTATCTTGAAAAGCTCGTCCAGATACCAATCCGAATCCCACCTCTGAGTGGAAGTGAGATTGAGTCTTATATGAACCTGCTCTTTGCTGAGAAATGTCTGACTGCTGAACAGTATGTGACCATGTGTGGGCGACTATCAGAAGTTGCAGTGACGGATGTTCTCGCCCGCACATTTGACATTGAGAGCGCCCGCCGACTGATGCCTGATAAAGTTTCTGAGTTAGAGACCGACCTTGACCTCAACGCACAGATCGTGCCGATTCTGAGTCCTGGACTTGGCGGCAACCCCCGAAGAACCAAACGCTTTCTCAACACGCTCATCTTAAGGATGTCACTCAGTAAAGAACGTGGTCTAAATCTGGAAAAGCGGGTACTAGTGAAGTTGATGATTCTTGAGTACATGAAACCTGTGTTCTTCAAGGAGTTGGCAAACCTTCAAATCCAACAAGAGGGAAAGCCTGTCGAATTGGCGAATGTGGAGCGAC
>DATLXY010000318.1:0-12833 GCA_035575335.1 Nitrososphaera sp.
CAGACGGTGCTCGATGGTACAACGGGGCCTGCAGCGGGTGGCTGCGCCTATGCCGTTATGTATATGGTACAGAACTGAAGAAGAAGAAGAACCTGATGGAGCGGTTTATCCTGCAGGTCAATGACAGGACAGAATGTTTCGACGACTATTTCCCGTGTAGAGTTAAGAGCCCTCCAGGGGTTTACAACAGTAAAATGGGTCGAAACAGAAGCAAGGTTCCTTTTGATGGCTGTTTATTATGATTATTATTACTATCAAGCCATCGCGTGGCATTCGGCGCAGCTGCGGCCTGACTGCGCACATCTCTTGCAATGGCCCACATCGTGCCTGTTACACTCCGCTACGCCGGTTTCACAAATATCGGCGCACATATTACAGAATTGCTTTGCGAACTGACTGTCCATTTTGACATCAAGGATGCCGACGTCCAGCAGACAGCAGCGCACTCGCGGTTGATTTGGGCTCAGCTTGCCATCATCTTTCATCCTACTCTCGAAGATCAGAAGTGGCACAAAATTCACATGCCTCAGTGCATCTCATGCAGGCGTCTATGCAGCTTTGCCATTTCACGTTCTGAGGCTTGGGAGCACTAGCCATGAGACCCTACGACCACCACCGTATTTAGTCCCAAGCTAGGATTTTTCAAAAACGGCTGGCTACTACAAGAGAAGGGTCAGCTCTATCTGCTTTTGTTCCAATGCGGGGTACCGGAAAATTGTGTCGCATGAAAACAAGGTCATCAGGACAGGTGTCTGTCCTAAGCATGTGAGGTGTCAGCCACACATCTAGCTCACTGGCGCTTGCTTCTGCACACACTAATCTTTAACCCTATTGTCACGGTTGACATAGTCATTGTGGGGGTTGTCGTCGTGACCTTCCCCCGATTTACTTTGAATGATACTTTTGCTTATATTCTCCGGTTTGGTGGCATTGCCTCTAACCTTCAGCCTGCAGAACCGAGACGGTTGTTGAATGGACAAACCGCATCTAATTCGTGCGGAGGCTCCCGCGCTTGATATCGCTAGCGATATTATCCTATAATTCTGGACAGATCTGGTCTGAATTAGCCGATAAAGAACAAGCTTAAGAATAAGTGCTTATCAATGCTAGACGTATGGCAAAAGCCAAAGCCAAAAACAAGGGAAAGAAGGGAAAGAAGGGAGTAGCGAAGAAAAAGGCGGCAGCAGCGACAAAGACAAAGGCGAAGAGTACCAGGAAAAAGGCGGCGGCCAAGCGAAAAGCTGGGGCGCGGCCAAGAGCAGCCCGAAAGGCAGCGCCAAAAACAACTTCGGCAGCCAGCGCAATCGCAGAGGAGGAGACCACGATGTCTCCATCTGTGTCAGAAACCCATGAAGAGCAGACAGCAAGCTCGTCAGAGACGGGGACTGGCGACAGCGGATTCACCTCCTCAGAAGAGAGCACCAGCAGCACATCGACGCAATAGTGTCCAAAATGCCTCTGCCACGAGAACGCACAGAGGATATTATCTCGAGCTAGAGGCTCTCTACATTTTTGACACTAAGGAGACTACAAGTTTGACCAGTGGCGGGAATGAGGGTTCAAGCAGTACTAGACAGGTTACTCTGAGAAGCGACACAACCCTGACCGCAGTCAAGTCAGCAGAGGTGACTCTGACCATCAGGTCTGTAGCGCTTGATGGCTCGCCTATAATAGGCCTCTGGACAATTCTCAGTGGTGCAGGGTCAACCTCTGGCTTTACCGCGCTGACATATACGGTCAAGGCAGGGTCGCAGACATAGTAACCATACAGGAATGGCAGAACTACAAGTTTGATCGCTCGGACAATGGTAATACTGGCAAGTCAAGGATCGTGGTGCCAAGCGAGAACGACCACAATATAGTGCTCGCTGCCTACTATACGAAGTAGATGCCCTCCTCATCTCCCTTTTATGCGAATCTCATTATAGGGGTTCAATATAACGTATGTTTGCACATGAGCGACTTTCCAAAAGCCGCGTTTGCCCGACTCTTGGGATTCTTTGACACTAGCACTGACGACGTAGTCAGGCTTACTCGAGCCTTTGGGCTTGTCACCAAGATACACATGGGTCAGCTCAACAACAAGAGCGAGCAGTACATCAACCATCCGCTAAGGGTCGCACTGATACTGGTGGATGAGCTTCAGATGCGCGATGTAGAGCTTGCATGTGCCGCACTGCTGCATGACACTTCAGATAACATCAAAGACGAAGAATTGAAAGAGTTCGGCGAGCGCACATATGCTGCGGTGCGCGGCTGTAATGCTATTGGTTCTAGCGACCAGCTCGCAGCTTTGCCAAAGGCTACCAAGGATGTCAGATATGTCCTGCTTGCCGAGCGGCTTGATACTGCTAGGTCAATGAAGAATCGGGCATTACTGGACAAGAGGATGAGGTTCAGGGAAGAAACTGAAAAGTACATTGTACCCGTCGCAATAGCGACTGATGATCGGCTGGCGTTCAAGCTTTCAGTTGCGCTATACGAGTTGAAATAATTCGCTAGCGATGGACGCATGTACCATCTGGGCCGACCTTGTGCTTTGCCCAGTGCTTGCCACAGCCTATAATCCTATGCTCAGTGCACCCGCAGATGGGGCAGCGCTTTATCTTTTCCCTCTTTTGCACAGGTGACATATAGCAGAGCAGCCTATTTGAGGTTATATCATTACGCTGATACCCGAACTTTTTACTGGGCATTTTGCAGCGGCTATCGTGGGCGTATCTCTAGAAGTAGAGCCGCAAGACCCTTAATAATATAGAGCAAACCAAAATGGCTGCAGATCTGAGAATCCTATGGAGGAAACATATCGACCTGGAACGCTGAATGGGTCGGACAGGAAAACAATGAAGTGCGGGTCAGGCAGGCCTACCGGTTCAGATCTGCGCCGCCCTTTGTAGATTCTATCTCAAGTTTCTGCATTTCCTTGTCAAGTCTTGAGTTGACCTTGGTGATGGGATTGAGCGTCTCTTTGGTGATGCCGTTCCTTTCTCTTTTTCTGCATACAGCACATCAGGCATGCAAAGTTAAATAACATACATCATCCCGCCTGAAACAAGAGTGACAAAATCCACACCTGCAAGCTCTTTTGCCCTTGCCACCACGGCGTTTAACCAGAGGCTATCCACACCTTGGCTCCATATGGTTACCTTCTTGTAATTCCGCTTGGCGCCGTGGAAGAACCCTATACAGTCTTCGACTGTGCTGTTGGAGTATTTCTGTGCGACCTCGTCTATAACGTCCTCTGCCTCCGATGGAAGGTAGAGGATGGTAAGTGTTGGGAAAGGTATTGCTGCTGCTGGCGACGATGAGGAAGAGGCGTCTTCGGACATTTACTCTGGTAGTGAGCGGCGATTATATCTTGATTTCGAAGCCACACTTTGTGTAGCCTCAATACCGCATAGTGTTATCTAACTTCGATTAGAAGAGATGTTACTCAAAATACTGAACAACTTGTTAAATTCTTTTTGTTGGCACTCTGTTTGAGTAGGATTGTTTAAGGAACGAAAAACAAGATTCGCGTTGCTGTCGCTCTTGTCGGCTCTGGCTGTTGCATCAAATGCTCTGACAGGCGTTTCGATATACGCGGAGAATGCCGATGATGGCGAGCTGACAGCAACCACAGAAGCAAAGGCGTCTGAAGAGAAATCAAAAGACTCGACGGATCCCGACAACAAAGATGTGGTGTCATTGCTCGAAGGTTTGATAGTATGTAACGTAGGAGAGGTTGAAATTTCAGGAGAAACACGCACCGCATCGTCGTACCTTGAAGAAACAGATGGCTCCAAGCCGACGATATCGATTACGGTGATGCCTGAGGCTGAGGTTGCCGCTCTGGCCGACAAAGACACAGAGAGGGCAGCCTCCGAAGACGACAAAGCATCATCAGCAGCACCACCTGCCAAGTGTGTACGCCTCGGTGAGGACCAAGAAGACGACAACACGACTACAGCAAACAGCGTAGCGTCATCTGAAAATGAATCCGGTAAGACATCGGCAAGCGCCCGGGACTCGGACAGGCAGATTCTCCTAATAGAAGGTCAGAACTTTGTACCAGGGGAAGTGGTTCTGATGTTCATAGAGAACGAGTTAAGGGGCATAGATGATGTCAACGACAGCGGAGAGATCGAAGCAAAGATCCCGGTACCAGAAAGAAGCGAGACCACCGTCGCTGGCATCGGAGATCCCATGGAACTCAGATTCGTTGAGAGTGGAACCCAGAGGACTGGAAACCTCGAATTTGATGGCGAGACCCTGATTGCCCATGACGGTTCAGACATCGAGGTAGCCGTCGACTAAGCAGCATGAACTTCTGGTGATTAAGGAGGACAAGAGGAAGACGAATGACAACCATTACTAACATTGCAAGCGACACTTCAGCAACGAGCAGCAGCGCCAGCGTTACGATCACCCAATAATCGCAGGCTTATTACTCACCTCACCATCTCCCTTTCTTTTTGTAAGGTTGTTAGGGAAAAAGTTAATTCTCCTATTTCCTGACATGCTGGAAGATGGCTAACAAGATCAAGTGCTCTCACATTCTAGTGCAAAAGCACAGTGAAGCGATAGCGGTACTGGAACGGCTGCAAAAAGGTGAAAGCTTTGCCAACCTAGCCAAAGAACTTTCGCTAGATAGAGGAAGTGCTAAGCGCGGCGGCGACCTCGGATATTTTGGCCGGGGAGTGATGGTCAAGCCCTTTGAAGAGGCGGCGTTCAAGCTGGACAGGGGCCAAGTATCAGAGCCGGTCAAGACCGAGTTTGGATACCACATAATCAAGAGGTTGGATTGATTGGATGCGTACCTGGAAGAAGAGGTATATGACTTGATCACCTACTGCATACAGAACTCACAGGCTGCTGATCTTTCAGAAAAAAAGAATAGGGCGGAGGAGAGTGGTCGTCAGCTTTACGCCGACGGCGGTGTAGACGCGATGGAGAACATGTTCTTTTCAATAGAGCAGAGGATAAAAGAACAGATAGGGCAAGATGCCCGGCCGTACAGAGCTTGGTGGAATGGCGTATCTTCTGAATGGAAATATTGATCTATCTGATCTCCATCATTTCCTACTTTTCACGAAAACTACCGCCGCTATCACTTCCACCATGCCTCCAAGCACCAACAACACCTGCGTAGTGAATCCTAGAACGCCTACACTTGGGCTCTCCATGCTTGCCCTGGTGATGTCGTGTTCTCCCGCCCTTTCAATGCTAGTAAAGCCTGCTATCTCTACCTAGGCATTTGACCGGGGAGTCGAGATGTGGAGGTGGACCGGCGTGCCATCCACCGTTACCGAAGCATCGCCTTCCTTTGGAGGGGGCAGCCCTCTCTTATACTGCATTCCCCAAGTGAGTACACCGAGATGGCTTTTGCGCTTCCTACATCACTGCCCCTGAACAATCCTCCCGTGCTTGCCTGACCGAAGGTCGGGTCAAAGAGCCAGTGCCACTTTTCCATCGGCATCCCGCCTTCAGTGAAGTCCAGTACCGGCTCTCCCATTATCACTTCTGCTTCTGTGCCTGCGAGCTTGTCAGCAAACTCGGGGATTGTTACCTGCAGGAGTCCAATCGGCTGTTTGATGTTAATCCTGCCGTGCTCTGGAGAGTCAACAAACACCTGCCCGTCTATGACAAATCCTCTCCAATTGATGTCCATGGGGATGTTGTCGCTGGCCTCCTTGTCCAATTTGAACCCAGAGAACGTAACCACGAACTCCCGTGTATGGGAGCGTCATCCTCTCTGATTCTCAAGGACACCGGAGTACGTTAGGTTGGCGCTGCTTATTTGAGCAGGGCTTTGCTTGGAGAAGCGCCCGTTGCAGCCGGGACAAGATCGCTCATACCACTCGAGTTTGTCCCCCTTTATCGAAAACTCGACTCCGTCTCTGAACATTTCAGCAACAGGGCTGTCAGGCTGGTACTTGATGGTAACAAACTTTACTCCAAGCTTCCAACAACCCTATCAAACTCGAGTAGTACTAGCGATGCATCAATTTGTGCTGAATGTGCTGGCAGCGCTACGCCGGTGATCAGGAACGCCGCGACTGCCGTAGACGCCAGAACGGTTTGAATGCTCGTTCTTCTCCTAGGCACATGTGAAGTATGGGTGTGCTTTGACTTATCGCTTGTTTTTGGACAATTTTTTTGACTCCTCTCATGCAGCCGCTCAATTTTCTATCCATAGACGAATCTTTGTAGCAAAGCGCCACTAGGATATGATTACTACCATATGACGGCAGCTGTGGGTGCGATGAGTGCCGTTAACAAGAGAAAACCCGAGTTAACGCTGTCCAGACAGAATCTATCAAATTTTGCGCCTCTGTCGAGTGGAGCCTGCATTGTATACACGAGCACGCACATGCGCGTTTCTTGTACCTAATAGAGCGTGCAATGCCTTACGGCAGAACTCTGGCCCGACGCTGTCGGGGGAAGATTCTCCGGCTGGGAAGGGTCGCTGGAATCGTTACTGTCGTTGATGTTGCCACTACAGCGGAACGCCTGAAACTCACGCATGGGGGGATTTCCCATTTTCCAAGAGAGTGGTTGAATTGAGAATAAGAGGTGGGTAAGGAGCGTATCTGATGGTACCTCACCGAAGGACTGCCATGTTACATCCCTTCTCGGCATACAACCAATGCTAGCTCGGGTATCGGGAAGCGCATTAAAAGGTTCTCAGGTATTTCCTGGATCCTCGCGTCCTTGGCTGATCTGCAAATAGCGTTTACCTTGGTTAGCGGCCAAGGATACTCGTCGCCGGCGGCAGCATTTGATTCGAGACCTCTAGATTAGGTACAAGTACCACAGCTTCGTTTCGACGTTCCATGAGGTTCTCTTTCGCTATCTCGTGGTAGAGAATGGTGGCGGCGACAATTTCTGTAACAAACCATGGGTCTGAAGGATACAGGAGTCTAACGGCCTGCAACCCATAAAAGATAGATCGCCATCTGTATTGTACGACGTCGCACAATCCTTTTTCTGACTGGTCATCGCTGATCAACAGGGCAGTCTATTCGTCTGATAGGAAAAAGATAGGTTTTCTGCGTAAAACGCTCCCAGAATATCTGGTAGTAAAGAAAGGTTTCATCAGGCTTTCAAGTTATCTTATACCAAAATCGCTTGCGGGGTCTGTCGACAAAAAGGGAATAAGGCTCTTGATAACCGCATATGAGGTGCGGCACAAGTACTCCTATTCCAAAATGAAGCGCCTCGCAATCTATGGAAAGGTACCCAAGTCAGCGGTGCAGCAGCGGATCGTTTATGATCGATTGCAGACCATGCGTTACAGCACAACTCGAAACAGACTAGCCGCCTGCATCGCGTTTGTATCCGGCATCCTGTTCCTGATCTCCGGCTACCGGGCAGACACCGAAATCTACAATCTGATAAGGGAAGAACTAGTGCTCAACACCGTCAGGGATTTCTGGATGTACGCTGTCGTTCCTATTGGCGTTCTGGCACTGCTGAGCCAACTTGGCGGCCTGACAGTGCTGATGGGAGCAGCACTATTTGCCGCAAACCGGATAAACACCGGCAAGTTTCTTGTAGTCGTTGGAACCGGTCAGGGGCTGGTCACAATCTTGCTCCGCATCGCAGCCGAATTCTGGTCTGGAAGGTTGACGCTTGAAAACAACTATGTGACTTGGCTCACGTCAACTGCAACAGGCCTTGGAATACTGTTTGTGGTAACTGCGCCTTACATCACAAAGGGTAAGGGCCCAAGCATTTATGTCCGGTTGGTCAAGTTTCTGCTGCGGAAGAGGAGCTAGACGTCCGCGTACATTGAGAACTCGTGCGGATGTGGCCTCACGGCGAGCTCTACATGCTCTTTTTCTTCTTGCTCAATTATCCTTTCTATGGTCTCGCTGTCAAACATCGGCTTCAAGAACTCGTTGTCACTCTCCAGCTCCTCATACGCTTCCCGCAGGCTAGCCGGCAGCTGTTTTATTCCTAAGTCGCGCCTCCTCTTGGGACTCATCTTGAAAATGTCTTCGTTGACGGGGCTTCCGATGTCCTTCTTTTTCTTGATGCCATCAAGACCAGCTGCCAGTATCGCTGAAAATGCAAGGTACGGGTTACACGAGGGATCTGGTGCTCTGAATTCGATGCGCTTGAGCTTTGCGAACTTGTCACCCCTAAAGTGAGCAGGGATCCTGATTATCGCCGAGCGATTGCCAGTGCTCCATGCGATATAGACGGGAGCTTCGTAGCCGGGAACCAGTCTTCTGTACGAGTTGGTTGTTGGTGCAACAATTGCTGCAAGTGCGCGGGCATGCTCTATAATGCCTCCGCCGAAATAGCGCGCGGTCTGCGATATTTCCGCATATTCATCAGCCGGATCGTAGAAGAGGTTCCTACCTTTGCTCCAGAGGCTGACGTTGACATGCATGCCAGAGCCGTTGTCAAGCGCAATTGGCTTTGGCATCATGGTAGCGATCATGTTGTGCTTCTTCGCAATGTTCTTTACTATGTACTTGTAGCTCTGCACGGCGTCTGCAGCGTTCACCAGCGTATCAAAGCGGATGTCTATTTCGCACTGACCTGCAGTCGCAACTTCATGATGGTGCGCGTCACAAACTATCCCAAAGTTGTTAGTAAGAACGTCGACACACTCATTCCTATATTCCATCAGGGTGTCGCCCGGAGCGCTCGGCAGGTACCCTTCCTTGAGCCGGAGCGCGTAGCCCACGTTGTCTGTAGACCAGGGGGCTTCTCTTGACTGAATATGATAGCTCTGCCCTTGGTATGGCGTCATGGTATTGACTTCGAGCTTGTCAAATACGAAAAATTCCACTTCGGGCCCCCAGTACGAGGTATCATAGCCCTGCTCAGCCGCGTACTTTTCTGCCCTTCTTGCAATTCCTCTAGGGTCCCTGGGAAAAACCTCGCGCTTGGTTCCGCCACTCAGGATATCACAGATGAGTCGCGCAGTCGGTGGTTCAATCCAAGGCACGGTCGCATAAGTGGATGGGTCTGGCCTGATTATGAGGTCGGATTCATGGATCTCGGTAAAGCCCCTGATGGAAGAGCCATCAAGCTTGGGCAGCCCGTCGGTAAAATCCTCCAGCCTGAACATCTTGGAATCCATAGTTGTGTGATGGAAGCGGCCAAAAAGGCCAGTAAACTGAAGATCGATGAACTTTATCCTATCTTCTTTAATCCGCCGCATCACCTGCTCGGTGGTAAATGTTAAAGGCTCGATCTTGCCGTCAATCAGTTTATAAGGCAACAGGGATACACTCCATGTGTAGGCACTTAAAGTCCACAATTTAAGGATTGTCAAGTGATCCAAAATGTCAACAGGTGGCCATCAAAATAGCGGCGAAATGGATGCCGGAGATAACGGTCACCTCTCTCTCAAGGACATCTTCAGGCTTTTGAAGAAAGAGATCGAGGTTCCTACTCTTCAGGGCATCGAGCTGGATACCTTCAAGAAAGTGGCCATGTCACTTGGCAATCTAAAGGGTCAGGGATATGATGGAATAGAGGCAAAAGTAAGGGACCAAATGGCAGAGCTACTCGCAACTGCCGCAAGACTGTTAATAGAGACTAGGCAGGCCAAGATACGCGCAGGTGAGGCTCTGGACTATTCAAAGCTGACAGACGAGGAAAAGTATGTTCTTGATGGCAAGCGTGAGTATGACAGCCGCATGAACGAAGTGGTGGCGGCCACCGTTAACGGAAGACCCAAGGTGCTTGAATCGATATCTGCAAAGATGCGGTCAAAGCAGATAGTCGTAAGGTTCCTAAAGCCTACTGAAGCTTTTGTCGGGATCGACATGAACAAGTACGGGCCATTCCAGCCTGAGGATATCGCTTCTCTCCCATTTGAAAATGCACGGCTGATAATAGAAGGTGGCGCGGCAGTAGAAGTGCATGTCGAGTAGTAAACCACTACAACACGAAACAAGTTCGATATCTTCTATTGTCGTCATTCTGGTTCCTGACTGTTGTGCCTTCCCAGACAATGGTTCTGAATCGGTTAACGATTTTTCGTGCCTACTACTACTCATGGCAGAATTACAGGTACCATTTGACCCCTAGACGAGACATACACATAGCCCTCGGGGCCAGTTTGGCTTCTGTCGTTGTTATTCGCCCTGTCGCCGTACATTGGCGACTACATAACTCATCGTGGTTCATGAGCAATGTCCGTGACAGCTGCAGGCGCGCTTTTATCATGCCATGTTTGGTAAGCCGGGAAATTACCACAAATGTGACGACGATTCATCATCCCAATAAGTCCAGCGGTTCTCCCGCGCCACTTTTTACGAAAATATAAAAATTCTTATTTCGCGCTAGTCTATTAACTTGTATCTCCGATGGTTCACCTTGGCATAGACATTGATGTATATATCCTGCTCACTCTCATTCCCGCGGCTGCGTTCTTTACTGCCGGGTTCATTGCCAAGAAAACCAAGATGCCCACGATAAGGTCGTACCTGATACAGGGAATCATTTGCATCGCCTTCTCGATAGTCTACTTTATTGTCGTGCCAAACGGAGGCGCACAAGGGCTTGCAATAGTCCTCGGGATGTTTGGGGCGCTTTTGCTGTTCATGGCTAGGAAGCAGAAGATACAGCAGCCAGAGCAGAGCGTCTAATGCAGGTTAAGCATCCTGTTAGCGCGCTCGATCCGGCTCTCCATCAAACCTTCAATCCAAACATGAAACTCGCGCTCAGCAACTTCATAAGAGCAGTTGTTCTTGCTCATGTATCTCTGGACGAATTTTACCTTGGTCCACAAGTATGCCAGCTCTTCATTGTCGTCAACGCTCACGAGCGCTCAAATCTAAAAATGCAGACATCGTACTTAAGGATGACGGCAATTGTGCTTTGTTGCATAAATCTGAAATAAGCAAATTATGTTCGAATACATGCAGCAGTAAGGCCATAATTAGTAAATTTGGCACTGTCATTAGTGCAGAAAACATTCATAAACGACGATTTTTCTGAGTCATGCAACAAAGCAGGCAATTGCAAAAGCATATTACATTGTAGGAAACTGTTTACCAAATAATGATAAAAGACAAGGTTGCGATAGTTACAGGAGCTAGCAGCGGGATCGGGTACTCCACCGCGCTCACACTCTCTAGAGCAGGCGCCAAGGTGGCCGCGGGGGCAAGGCGTACTGACAGGCTAGAATCGCTGCAAAAAGAGATCTCGAATAATGGCGGCGAAATTTTCATTCAAAAGCTGGATGTTACCAAGAAAGCCGAATGCGACGCCTTTGTCGATGCTGTAATCAAAAAGTGGGGAACAGTGGACATACTGGTGAACAACGCCGGCATCATGCCGCTCAGCTTTTTCAAGAACCTAAAGGTCGAGGAATGGGATCGGATGATTGATGTCAACATCAAGGGGGTGCTTTACTGTACCGCTGCAGTCATCAACCACATGGTTGAGAAGAAGTCCGGCCACATCATAAACGTCTCTTCAGTGGCAGGAAGGATAGTGTTCCCTGCTGGGAGTGTCTATTGCGCGACAAAGCACGCTATTACGGCGTTTTCAGAGGGGCTGCGACAGGAGTTCAGCCAGAGGGCAAACATACGGGTCACCTGCATCGAGCCCGGCGAAGTCGCGACAGAGCTACTGAACACAATAACCGACAAGTCGCTAGAAAAGTACGTTCAGTCAGCAAAGCAGCGGGAAGCACAGCAGCTTCAGTCTCAAGACATTGCAAACGCCATACTGTTTGCAATCGAATCTCCTCCGCATATGAATGTCAACGAGATACTCATAAGGCCGACGATGCAGGAACGCTAGCAATCTCTTCTTCGATCTCTGCGAGGTAGCAGCGAAGAGTAACCGGCCAATAAAGCTATGGTGGAATCGGATCACCTCCGCCCCTCCATACTGCTGGCTCCGGCGTGGCGATCACACCTTTTCTTTCAGAATCTTTTTGTCAAGCTGGAACCTCGGCGCCAACCCTTCTAATTTAGCAGGACCGCGTTTGATTAATTGCAGCGATATTCTGCTGATGGGCTAGAAGAAGCATGCTCATCGCTGAGAGATCTAGAGAAAGGTAATTCCCAATGGAAATCCCCGTCGTAATGGGGTCTGTCTGATGAGGACGCAATAATTCAAGCCTAGCAGGAGTGACGGTCAGCGGCAACTAGCCCGACTTGTTTTCTTCCAGAATGTCGATGTGCCTGCGAAGACCATATGCCTTGATGTAGCGGATGAGCTCATCGTTGTTGTGTTGTTTGAAATAATTCATCATCCTCTCTAGGGTTGCATCATCATAGAGGGGGTAGCGTTTTTCCTCCGGCATAATTTAGAGACACATGCATTGCTAAAAAGTTTTTACCCACTATCGCGATCATTTCGCCAATGGGCAAGCGAATTTTGATCCTCGGGGCGGGATTTGGCGGCCTAGCAGCGGCGACTGAGCTACGGAAAGGACTGGATCAGGATCACCGGATCATCATAATAGACCGGAAAAAGTCGTTCATGATGGGTCTTGTTAAACTATGGATACTGGAAGGAAGTAGGACGCTAGAAGAGTCTCAGACTCCCCTTGAGGGGCTCAATGCAAAGGGCATCGAATACCTCAACGACGAGATTGTCAAGATCGATCTCGCCTCAAAGAGGGTGCAAGTGAGGATCCACGGCTGGATAGAATACGACTATTTGATAGTGGCACTTGGCACCGAGCTGGCGCCTGACAGGCTTCCGGGGTTTGTGGACAGAGGCTACAACCTCTATGACGCCCAACAGGTACCAAGACTGCGCGAAAAGCTACTCTCGCTTCAACAGGGCAAGGTGGCTATAGCTATAATGGGCATGCCGTACAAGTGCCCCCCGGCGCCGTTTGAAGCCTCCTTGATAATTGACGGAGT
>DATLXY010000319.1:0-3751 GCA_035575335.1 Nitrososphaera sp.
AGCTAGCGTATTCATTTTCGCCAGCATTTTTGCAAACTGGCAGGTCCTGGTCGCGCTAAGCAGTGCCAATACGGGGATCATCGTATCGCTTGGAATAGCGGCCGTGCTTTTGGCTTCGTTCTTGGTATTTGGCAGACATTCGTACCCGCAAATCGGCTACAAGAGAACGGTTCTGTCTGCGCTGGTTCTTGGAATAGTCCTTGCGGGCGTAGTCGTATTTTCCAGCCCAGAGTTTATCGTTGCGACACCAGCACAGTCGTACGACAATTCCATGGACGCTCTGCGATCCTCGTATTCGATGCACTGGCAGATCAGATGACGGGAGTGATTTGTTGCTTCGTTTTTTTTTTTTTGCTGTTGCTACTGATGCCTGCTGGCATGAAATAAGTCCCTCACCTGCTTGGCTTCAGAGATTACGTGCTCCACTTCCTCTCCCTTCTGCTTATACGTCCGTTGCTCTTTTCCATCCCCTCCTTCCTCCACGAGCAAGTCACGGCTTTTCTCGATCGACTTGGACGATAGTCGAGAATTGGTGCCCTTTACAAGGTCTATTATCTCGAGGCATCTCTTCCTCACAGTAACGGTGCTGACGTTGGCGGCTATGGCAATTCGTATCTGTGTAGTGTATTCGCCCGTCTCTAATGTCGCGAGGTAGAGTGCAGCAGCGGCAAGTGAAGCGGGGCTCTTGCCAGACAAGAGGGCATTGTCTTGAACATGTGCAAGTATCTCCAGACCCTTCCTGACGGTTCTCTCAGAAAGTCGCGCCCTGCCAGCTATCCGGGATATGCTGTCTGAAGGGGCGGACAGTGGTACATGAATCTTCATTTCGCGTATGAGGAACTTGTAGTAGTATGAGATATTCTTCCTGTCACTTTTGCCGATCAGTTCCTGGATTTCATTTATAGAGCGAGGGGTGCCGGTGTCCTTGCAGGCAATGTATATGGCGGCGGCTACGATTCCGCTGATCGACCTTCCCTTTATTAGTCCTTTATAGAGAGCCTTTCTGTAGAGGTACGCCGCGCGCTTTGCGACGGGCGTTCCGATTCCAAGGATCTCCGATATCCGACGGATCTCCCGCATGGCCTTGTTGAGGTTCTTGATCTTAGAGTCATTTGACGCTGCTATCTTGTTGAGCCTGCGCAGCCTCTCGATCTCTGAATACCTCTGGATCTGTCTGCCATTTGCATCAATGTTCTTGGCGTCGATAAAGCTTGAAAGTCCCATGTCGTGCATCATGAGCGACGAAGGCTCCCCGGTCCTGTACCTCTTTTCCATCTCTTCCAAGGTGAACGCGCGTCTCTCCGCCACCAGCTCTAGGTTGTCGCGCGCAACCACTCCACAGCTGCCGCAAACTTCTTCGCCGCTGTCTGGGTCACAGATCAGGTGACCGCGGCAAACAAGGCAGAGCTGCAGATCATCGTCATTATCATTATCCTGAGCATCGTCGCTAGTGCCAGCTTGTTGTTCTTGACGGGCCAACATAGACACAGTCAGCAATACGTCGTTTTAAAGACCTCTGCATAGACACTTTAGAAATATGTAACATATCATGTTACAGTTAAACTACACACATTTACGGACTTAGAATATTGTACACTGTGTGTTTTCTACACGTCTTAAATATGACGGCAACTGTGTAGGTTACTATTGCTTTTTGTACCTGAACATGTCGAGTTTGATAAGCTCGTGGTAAGATCCAAACTGTGAAACGTCAGCTTTGTCAAGTGCCGAATCGACAGTATCGCTATCATCGCTTTCATCCGCAAACACCCTGAGCGTCTTGTACGTTGTGGAGCGCTGAGCAGGTATCCTACCAGCGGATCTTATCAGCTGCCGTATCGCGCTTGGCTTCATCAGCTGACCATTCTGTGCGCCGGCCGCGGTAGAGATGCTCTCGTTTATCAGTGTGCCGCCGAAATCATTGACGCCGGCCCCAAGAAGGAGCTGCGACATCCTCGGGCCCTCCTTGACCCACGACACCTGGATGTTCGGAATGTGATTGTTAAGCATTATTCTGGACACCGCGTGTATCTTGATCACCTCGTTGCCATCTGGACCCGGCCTGAGGTTGGGTATTGTACCGCGGCTGTACATCGGAGCCTCGGTGTGGACAAAGCTGAGCGGCACGAACTCGGTAAAGCCGTGCGTCTCCTTCTGGATCTCACGCAGAAAAGCAATGTGTTCTGCCTTGTGGCGGGAAGTCTCGATGTGTCCGTACATTATCGTAGAAGTTGTTGGTATTCCAAGGGAGTGTGCCTCCTTTATTACAGAGACCCAGTCCTTGACAGAGATCCTGCCCGGTGAGATGATGTCGCGGACGCACTGATCCAGAATCTCTGCGGAAGTCCCCGGGAGGCTCCCGACTCCAGCTTCCTTGAGCATTTTCAGGTACTGCGGAACCGGCGTCTCCGACCTTACCGCCCCGTACAACACTTCCTCTGGCGAAAAGGCGTGGATATGTATGTCCGGAAGGTGTTTTTTAATCGCCCTGCAGATTTCGGGGTAAAGGTTGCCGTCCATTTTAGGCGGTAGGCCCGCCTGGATGCACACTTCGGTCGCGCCAAGCGCCGCCGCTTCTTGGGCCCTCCTCACAATCTCCTCTGTTGGCAAAAAGTAGCCTTCCTCTTCCCTAAAGTCCCTGCTGAAAGCACAAAAGCCGCACTGCTTTATGCAGACGTTTGTAAAGTTAATGTTTCTGTTCACGACGTATGTCACGTTGTCGCCGACCGTCCTGCGCCGAAGCTCGTCGGCCACGGTCACCACGAGGTTCATTTCAAGGCCGGTAGAGTCAAAGAGCTCGACTGCTTCGTCGACAGAGATGTCCTTGCCGGACAGGGCCCTGTCCAGAGCAGTTGCTACCACAGGGTCGGCGCTCTTTAGGAGCGAATCAATCCCCATCGGCGCAGTATTCCTCCCTTACCAGCCCATAGCTGTCGGCTATCAAGTCTATGCGGTGCAAAAGTCTTTCCGACGTAATAAATCCACCTTTAAGGAATTCAGGATACACAGGAAGCCTGGCCCTGAGTCTGTACCCCTTTGATTCTGTCACCCTTCTAACAGATGAGATCGAGGGCCACGGGAACTCGGGATTGACGTGGTCGATAGTGACGGGCGATATTCCTCCCCAGTCATTGATCCCAGCGTCGAGGTAGTGCCCAAAGATATCAGGGCTGAGATTTGGTGGCACTTGTATGTTCATTTCAGGCATGATTAAGCGGGCGATCGCAACTGCGCGTATAAAGTACTCAGATGGCACAGGAGGAAAGTCGGCCATCGGGGTTTCGGGCTTGGGTGCGAAATTCTGCATAATCACTTCCTGTATGTGACCGTATCTTTCATGGAGCCGCTTTATCACAAAGAGAGAATCCACCAGCTCCTCTGGAGTCTCTCCTATTCCCACGAGTAGGCCAGTCGTCATCGGTATTCTCAGCTCGCCGGCACTACTCAGCGTCTTTATCCTGACCTTTGGATTCTTGCTCGGCGCCTGCTCGTGCGGCATGCCTTTGCTCATCAGGCGCTCACTTGAAGTTTCGAGCATCACCCCGAGGCTCACATTCGTGTCCTTCAGCATAGCCATTTCCTTTTTTGTCATGCTCCCCGCGTTGGTGTGCGGCAGCAGACCGGTCTTGTCGAGCAGGATTTCGCTCATCTCACGTATGTATTCGATAGTAGACGAATGTCCAAGTGATTTAAGCCAGGCAACCGCTTGGGGGTACTTTTGCTCGGGCCTCTCACCGGTCACAAAAAGCGC
>DATLXY010000320.1:0-2472 GCA_035575335.1 Nitrososphaera sp.
CAAGCTCATTTTCATCAAGCATCTCGGAGGCGTCTATTATCGAGTCACCCATTATGTCTCTGCCATAGAGAACCAGCCTCTCCGCATTTTCATTCACTGTGATGTAATACTTGTTCTTATCGTTGTTCTGCTTTTTCACTAATTTGGCAAAAAGGTCGACACCAGCTATAGTTGGTACAAATTCTCTTCTCATTTCACCGATTGCAAGACCCATAGCAAAAGGATGCGCCTCTGCCAGTCCTTCAAGCTCATTAGGAACAAGACATATCGTCAACTTCCCGCCGTTTTCCTTCACCATTAGTAACTTATCCTTAAAGAATTCAAAGACGCCCCATCTATCAAGTGCTCTGTTTATTCTGGTTCTTTCTTCGCGTGTGGGATTTCGATAAATTGTCGTCAATTGATCCTTAACCTAGCTATGAAAAAGCCCGTCGTGTCGTGTAGGTGGGGATACAGTCGACGTGTGTTTTTCAGCTGACTATCAAATGTCATATCTCCAAACCTAGTCAACCCTGCTGTGCCATACTTCAGGGGCTCTGTGGTGATGTTGGGAAATTTCTTGAGCAACCGATCTATTACCATTTCATTTTCTTCAGGTGCAAATGAGCAGGTGGAGTAAACCAGTATTCCTCCCGGTTTGACTACTTTGGCGGCCGTTTCGATCAGCTTGTCTTGCCGGCCAGAACAATAGTCGACGTCTTGCGGAGTGTGGCTGGTCTTCCTAGTGGCATCCTTTGCGATCACACCTTCGCAGCTACATGGTGCATCCAACAGTACCCTGTCGAACTTTCTGCCAAGTTTTTCCGCTTGGATTCCATCCATCTTCAATATGCATGTGTTATACACTCCGCAGCGAGCGAGATTGAACAACATCGATCTTGCCCTCCTCTCGCTTGCTTCTAGAGCAATGATCGAGCCAGTGTTTCTCATCCTTTGTGCCATAAATGTTGTCTTGCCGCCAGGTGCCGCAGCAATGTCAAGAGTACTCTGGTTTTCACATACGTCCAAGGCATCTACCGACATGCAGGAGCTCAAGTCCTGTATGTAATAGTAGCCAAAGAGGTACTCGTTAGTCGCACCCGCTGGCATGGGCGCTTCCCTAACAGCAAGAACTTCGGGGATTGCAGTTCTTTCCAGCTGAAATCCTTTCGAGTGCAACCTTGTCTCAAGTACTTTTACGCATGTTTTGAGAGTGTTGACCCTGATATATTGGGTCGGAGGACTCTCCATTTTCTCGAGAAGATCCTCTACATTGGGTACAAATTCCAAAAACCGGCTGACGAGCCACTTGTCGTAGCCGTACCTGGAAGATAGGTCAATTGACTCTGTCGAATCCGGAAATAGCAGCGTCAACTTGACGGTGCAGTCTGTAATTTTTTTCTTATTTATATCATATCGTCATCTTCCCGCCCCGGGCAGACCTATCACCTTGGTCGGTGAACGATAGTTACTTTCAAGCACAATACCTTCATTTGTAGTGACTTTGACCGTCGACACCCGAGTTTCCGGGTCTGGATAGAAATAGTACGACTGGCCGGGATTCAGGAAAGCAATTTGCTGTATATCATTTTCCCCCATCTCGACTGTTATGCCTGTCAGCTGTTGGGACCCTATGTTAGTTATCCTCACCCTATACTGGATGCCTACATCTGTAGTGTCTCTAATGGCATCAACTTCCAGTGCAAAGGGAGGCCTCGTAGTCTGTAGGTAAGCTAAATACGCTGCGATGACAGCGAATACCGCGGCAGCAATTCCTAGCATGTATACGCGGTTTCGCATGGTCAGAATATTTCGAGAGGATGGCAATAATAAAACTAGAGGATATCTTCTCAGAGTCTGCGGCTCTTGATGTACCGCAGCAGAACCGAAATTTTCTTCTACTTTGTAGTATCGAACAATATTCTCGATAGTGTCATCGTCGTAAATGTGATAATGGTACTTCCACCTCTTCTTGGAAGCTGAGTAAGCTTATGCGCCTGCAACTCAAACGAAAAATATGTACTAATAAACTTTTTTAGATATGAACTCATCCAGAACTTCTCCTCATCAATATTATATGCATCCAAGCTGCAGGAAACCACAGTACGTTGATGCCAGCCAGCCTGTCGTAGCTTGTCTGAACCCTTCTGAAGCTCTTCAGCCAGCTAAAGAACGTCTCGACGCTGCCGCTGATGTGGTGGCGGTGGCGGTGGTGGTGGCGGCGGCTGTACGTTTCATTGTCAAACATGCGAGGCCTTGCCGGTCTCTTCTTCCTGCCTGCAGGTTCTTTGGTGCGTGCTGCAATACCTCTGCTGGAAGGTACATCATATCGTTACAAGCGGAGTATGGTGCATACTTGTTGTCGGCGTAAGTAAACCCGCTTGTCTGCTCCGTGGGATCTTCCGGTACCTCTGATTCTGATATTCTTTCTTTAGCAGAGTGAATAACCTTCTTCTGCTTTCATGCTCATTGCCAGGTCCTAGGTATATTGTG
>DATLXY010000321.1:0-4086 GCA_035575335.1 Nitrososphaera sp.
GATGATGCTTTCGGTGACCTTACGTGGAGACGTTCGCAAGTTCGCCTGCACAATCACAATCCTGCCATCATCGAGCAAGATTCTCAAGTCGTTACTGTATCCGAGTCCCCCGCCTGAATGCCCGACAACGCGTTTGCCGAAATGGTCGCCGCTTACCGACCAACCGTAGCCGTACTGCCATGCAGGACTCATTCGCGAGTACGGCGTAAACATCAGTTCTATCGTCTGCCGCTTCAGCAGCCGGTTCGAAAGGAGTGCTCGCGCAAAGGTGAGCATATCGAGCGCGTTGGAGAACACGCCGCCGTCGGAGAATGCGGGGTTCTCATCGGCGATTGCACTGACGTACGATTGCTCCGAGAAGACGTAATACGGAATCGCCTCCGACGGTGGACGAATGATGGCCGGGTAGGCAATGGACGTCCCGTTCATGCCAAGAGGTTGCCAGAGTTTCTCGCGCACGTAGGTGACGTAGTCCTTGCCCGTTACCTGTTCGATGATTCTCCCGAGTACGATGTACCCTGAATTGGAGTACTCGAACCGCTCACCCGGCGAGCTGAATGCAAGAGGCATGTCCGATACCAGCTTCATAACGTCGCTCAACGACCTGAGTCTGCTTCGCACGTTCTGGTAGTCCGGGTGAGTCATGTAATTCGAGAGACCCGATGTGTGCGTGAGAAGATGATGGATGGTAATGCGATCCGCGTTGGGGATGCTGTCGGAGAGGTATGCCTGAATTGGTGTGTGCAGGTCGAGCCGACCTTCTTCAACAAGTTGCATGATGAGAACCGCTGTGAAAGTCTTTCCGATGGAAGCGATGTTGAAGCGGGTCGTCATTGCAACAGGGACATTCCGCTCTCTGTCCGCAAGACCGAATGCCCGCTGGTAGAGTGTCGAGTCCCTGTCGGCTACGACCACCACTCCTGAGAAGAACGTATTCGCGACAAAGGCATTCATCAGCGAGTCGAGCTGACGTGAGAGCGGCGGCTGTGCCTGCGCTTTGACTGCAAGCGTCAGGAGTACAAACGCAACGAACTTCATGGCCAAGTCCCTTTCGATGAGAGTGTTTTTTTGAGGGATGGTACGAAGAAGGGGAGGCAGTGGTTATACCACATGAAGATGCGGGGTGGAGGTGAAGCTGATTAAGGATCTAGCGAAGCATGTAAGGTGAGGGGAAAAGGTTTGTATGTAGCCTCGGTTCATCCAGCCGGAATTGCTGAGTTCTTTATACTGGTATACTGTTACGCTCAACTTTCCGGCTCAGACTTCCTGGCTTCAGGGGCAATGGGAAGCCACGAATCTAGTTCGACCTGAAAAGCGTTAGCGTACCAATCGTGAATGTTTGTATTCGAGCTTCGGTAACGTATTGCATCAACTATCCGCGTACTTTAACATATTTTTTCCCTGTTCTAGCAACGCAAACACCATCCCGGATAATAAATGCCTCTATCCAATGGGTACCTGCATACGACGTGGATTCCCACTGCACAGTCCTACTTTCATTACCATCGTAGAAATCACCTCTTAAGTCTGACGCTTGAGTGGCCTCCTTACCCGTATTCACCACCTGCCACTTAACCGCGTATGGTTCTGGGGTGTTCGTGACTACTTCAAATCTCAACCAAATCTTCTTCGGAACAGGCCTATGGCTCAGTTCCCACAACTTCTTCTTGCTGTATTTTTTGAGCCTGACCGATCCGCGAATACTTGCTTTGTACTCCAAGTGTTCAGGCAATTGGAGTTCTTGAGAATGCCTGGTATCGCCAAGCTCAGGAACAGACGGGGTCTTGGGAGCTATTACAGTGGGAAGGGTTGAGGATAACAGTTTGAATCCAAGAGCGTCAGCGACTTTAGTCATTGCTCGTCGTCCGAGCACAGGTGATAGGGTTTCAGCCGCCTCAACCACCAGATTATTGGCTCCTGCTATTGTAAAGTCCGATTGAACTTTTGTCAACCAAGCAAGAAACGCTTCCCTATTCTCTGGCTTCTCATTCCATTTGTCGGCGAAATTTTCATTCGGTTCAACTGGGTTTGCAACCCACCATCTTCCGTTTCGATTTTCTATGAAACTAGGCATGGCTCGCACAATATCATCCAATGCTTGTGATAAGTCAGCTTGGTTTTGATACGACAAGGCAGCTAGCGTAGTAATGATTATAGAAACGGGTCTTAGTTCGGGTTTATTCTCAAAATGGATATCCCTGTGCCGCTTTAATAACTGGATACATTGCTGGAGGGGAGTTTTTACCTGCCAGTTAGGGACCTCATCAATACTTGCTTTCAAAGACTCGGCAATAGCAGCGCGATGTTGATTGTAAATTACAGTCATCCGATTATAGAACCATTCAGCAAACTTTATTGGATTACTTGATTGCCACTGGATCAACTCTCTATCAGTGAGCAAGATACCTGTCGGTGGTTGATTGAGATTTGGGATGGCAGGGAGTACATCCACATGAAACTGGTTTGAAAAGTCTAGTGTCCAACATCGGCGAGACGGTCTTAGAATAGCGGCAAGGTCATCTCGCTTTCGAAGTCGATTACCAATGCTTGCTTTTAGTTCCTTCTGTGTTATGTTCTCCTTTGAAATCTGTAGATGACAAACCAAGTCAATATCGTATTCGTCATTCTCTGAAAGAGGACGCACTACTGTCCCAAGCCTAAACGAACCCTGCGGATATACCTCAGGTGAGAATCTCTTCAATTCTGAATCATCTGCGGATAGCCATTCACCTATGTCTTCGTATTTAAGAGTAGCGTCCTCATAAAGGTGATCCGGTATATCTAGCGATTGCGCAAGACTGGAAAGTAGTTGGTTGAATTCACTAAGTTGTAATGCCATATCCTTGCGAGATTTATAGATAAATAGGTTTATACGGGACAGCTTGATGCGGCATGAACTTCGCCTTGAAAATTGGCATAAATGATCGACTATGATGAGCCGCTTTTGCTATTAA
This sequence comes from Nitrososphaera sp., assembly GCA_035575335.1. Classification (GTDB taxonomy): domain Archaea; phylum Thermoproteota; class Nitrososphaeria; order Nitrososphaerales; family Nitrososphaeraceae; genus Nitrososphaera. Next base: position 2,955 of record DATLXY010000321.1, read on the forward strand.
ATCGTCCGCTCTGTGAACACCATCAAGAGAGAATTCGTCTGCCGCGACTTTTGGACTCAATCTCTCAATCCTTTCTTTCCCAAGCAGAAGAGATGCTTGATTAAACGCAGCAATACTCTGGCCGCGCATAATGATTTCAACAACTGCTGCATCGCGTGCCCAGCTTATGATTCCACCTCCATCAAGTCGCTTGGGACGTCGAACAACCGATTCCGAGGTGCCTATGCTGAAAACCGAGATTGTATTAAGCGGAACATTCAAAGTACCAAAAGCTTCTATTATACCTACCATGGTTGGGTTATTTGCCCATATACCTCCGTCCATCAATCGGATACCATCAACATGACGGGAAGTGGGGAAAAATGTTGGAGCAGCGCTTGTAGCCATGGCAACCTTCCATGCTGGAAATTTGTAATCTCTATTTAATCGTTCATGATGGGGCGTTCTGAAAAGGTAAACATCATCCTCTCCAACATTAAATGAAGTTATCACTAGCCTCTTTGAGCTTTGTCCAAACAATTTGTCCCCGAAGCACTCTTTGAGTGAATTCATCAAAGGTTCTGGCGGGTACTTTCTATGGAACCAATGTTGTAACCGCCGGATGCCAAACGAAGTAGGGAAGATTACAGGTCCTCGCGAAACATAGAACTCTACTATCTGCTTTGGTGTCATCCCCAGTCCCAGAGCCAGGGCGATTATTCCTCCTGTCGAGGTTCCTGCAATCAAGTCAAAATGATCAACAACATTTACTCTTAAATCCTCCTCGATTGAAGCCAACACAGCCGCAGAAAACAATCCCTTTATTCCTCCTCCGTCGAGAGAAAGAATTTGAAAACAATTTGTTGTTTCAACATTTGCCACTATTTCGCTCCTAACTCTTCACTCTAATTCCCCCGCTCATCAACTTCGGCAACAGCGTTTTTCGCAGCTGCGTCAATGTGCGGATTTGTTTCTTGTCGGATTTTCTTTTCGCAGACAGGTTCTCTGCAAAAGATTTCGAATCGTTTAACCCTTTCCTTGCTCGGGTATGTCAGTATCCAGCCAAAAAGGGTCCCGGAGTTGTTCTTGTGGGGTCATAGGGTGCTGTTGCAAAAATGTGTTACCAATTTACACTGTATGAAGCCTTTATGCA
>DATLXY010000322.1:0-3337 GCA_035575335.1 Nitrososphaera sp.
GCATGGGAATTATTGATGCAGGGTCCAACAAGAAAATCGTCGTCGATGCGCATCTTGATTTTGCCTCGTCAAAGACAATAATACCTACGTACATCGCAAATGACATGAACCTCTCGTTTGCAGGAAGCGACGAGACGGTGACTGGAGCAGGAATAATCCACATCCCTTACTACGAGGTGTCTATCGAGGTTTTTGACAAGCTGTACGAAAGCGTTCATGTGGGATGCCTTGATCTGCCAGAGGGCACGCCAGCAAAGGCGCTCCTAGGCAGAGACATACTTGATAATTTCACGATATGCCTAGACGGAAGGAGAAAGGAAATCAAGGTGCGCTAGTAGAACACCAAAACATGTTTCCGGTGACAAAGATCGGCGGCCCTATTTGGCCGCTCGAAGCACGTCTACTTGGCCGCTGTGCAACCAGTCCTTGAGTTCCTCGTGGGACGGTTTTAGGTCGTGTTTGCCGGCCAAGTGGAGATGCAGAAGAACATAGTTAACCTGGTTGAGCAATGGCTTGTTGGCCTCGTCACCCCTGCGTGCTTTTTGTCGCAGATCAGCAGGGACACTGTTCCACCATTCTTCAAATTTGCGTACCATGTACCTTAGAAGGCTGTTACAGTACTTAACCTTTCAAAGCCAGCGACGTACTAGAAGAATGGCTTCCAGTGTATTTATTTGTGCAAAATGTGAATCTGTATCGTGAGCAAGTTCCAGCGTGACAACGGCCTCACGGCAAGGATGGCGGTGAGCTTTGCAGTATTGACTATGTTATATCTTGCTTTCATGTCTGTTCTCTTGTACTTCGGGATAGGTTTCATTCCAATAGTAATAATGGTTTCATTAATGATACTCGCTCAATGGTACTTTTCTGACAAGATAGTGATGTGGACCTCCGGCGCCAAGGTGGTGAATAGAGAGCAGTTTCCAAAGCTGTACGGGATGGTGGAAAAAGTCGCGCTGTCAAACGGCCTGCCGATGCCCAAGGTTGCCGTGATGAACACTGCCGTGCCTAACGCGTTTGCCACGGGCAAGAGCCAAAAGAGCTCGGTAGTCGCAGTAACTACTGGGATAATGGATACGCTTGACGATGAGGAACTGGAAGGCGTGATCGCGCACGAGCTGGCGCACATTAAGCACAGAGACGTGCTCGTACTGACACTGGCAAGCCTGTTCTCCACGGTGGCGTTCTTTTTGATGCGCTATGCGCTGTTTGGAAGCATGTACGGAAGGGGCAGGGACAGCGGTGGCGGAATGATACTGATTCTGGTAGTGGCCGGGATAACCTGGTTTGTGAGCTTTTTGATTATCCGGGCGATTTCCCGGTACAGAGAGTTTGCGGCAGACAGGGGAGGCGCGCAGATGACGGGCAAACCGGAGAATCTGGCAAGGGCCCTGCTAAAGATAAGCGGTACCATGAAACGCTTACCTGAAAGGCAGCTGCAGAAAGTAGAGAGCATGAACGCGTTTTTCATCATCCCGGCGCTGTCCGGGGACACGCTGTCAAAGCTGTTTTCGACGCACCCGCCGGTAGAAGAGCGCGTAAGAAGGTTGAGGGAAATGGCGTCCGTGTTAAGATAAATGTACGCATGTACCGGTACTATCGGACATTAATGAAATCGTCTTTGCGGGTCAACTCTTGTGCGCCCAACTTTCCTTAAGCAGATCCGCTGTTTACTGCCTATGCTAAAGGTAATGTCGCTCATTGTAGGAGGGATATTTCTAATGGCCGTGGGTGTTTATGCCCTGAATACTGCGAACATCCAGTTTGCATGGCCGGAAATCCACTGGCCAAACGTGAACTGGGCGGTAGTCGGGTTTGTGGCAATTGTTGGAGGCTTGATATCCGCCGGCATGGGCGTCGTAGCGTCGCGGATTATCTAGGCATCTTTGATGAAGTGTCATATTACATGGAGCAGATAATATTCCACCACAATGGAAGGGAATATTCCGTATACGATGCCCTGACTCCCGACGAGATAAAGACGATAATCAAGATGAGCGACGAGCGGGACAAAAAACTACGTCCGCTCAATCCCAAATCAGTAAACAAATACTTTGAAGACACGGACAAGATGGTAGCTGCGTTGCTAAGAAGATGCTTTCGCATGACTGATGACCAGATTTCTAACATGGAACAAATAGACCGCCGAAACCTTGCAAGCGCCTTTATCAAGTTTCTAAAAATTGCAAATGCGCTCTAGCACGTCGTATCGCTATCTGGAGAAATTACATTGGGTGTAAAACATTTACATTGAATTTTTCTCGGTTCTCACCTCAGTCTACTTATATACATTTATCCTTGCTACGGAAATAATGAAAAAGTTCTCCTCTCATTTTCCCGCGGCCGTCGTAATCTGCATGGAGGCCTAGAAGCGTGGCCAAACTTCGCATCAAGCTGAGCACTACTACGAACCGCTCTTTTGCAGGTCATCACGTCATAGCATCATATTCACGCAAAATTACCGTCAGCGGCGAATCGTTCCAGGTACGCGAGCAGACATCGGTACTGGCTGACGCAGCAGGGTTCGCAGTGCTCGAACTTCCCGGTAAGGAATCCTTGGCAGACGACAAGACGATACAGCTGAAGGTGTTGTCGCCTGATGGCCAGCTCCTCAAAGTACAGGACACGTCGGCAAACATGCTTGACGGCGAGCAGCTCGTTGAAGTCAAGGTCGACCCGAAGGAGTTCTTTCCCATTGAAGCCAACACCGATCCGGCGTACCTAAAGCCTGACAAGATCCGGGGCATGGTAGTCGACCCGTCCGGAAAGAGCAACCTGGCAGACAGGCAGATCATCCTTCGCGCAAGGTCCGCCGCAGAGACTCCGCTGGAAATAGTTGCCGTTGCCAGAACAGACAGGGCCGGATACTTTTCCGCACCGTTTCCTCTCGGGACGTTCAAGGAAGCGCAGGGCTCGATAACCGGGAGCGACCGGACAATCCTCGTGCGCCTAAACGACGATGGCAGCTTTCCTGATAGAATCGTGCTGGGGCTTGACGAGCCGCTTGCAGACGGACAGGAAAAGGGCATGGATTGCGGATGCGCAACGGAACCACCACGCAATCCGGATGCAGAAGATCTGGTAAACTCGACAGCCTACAGTTCTGACGGAGGCCACTGCGTGGACATTACCACCCCAAACAGAGTCCTGGAGGAGTTTGATTATTACGCGGTCGTCCGTACGACCGAGCCGGCGATAAAGGGGCTCACGATTAAAGATCCGCCAAAGGTAGGGCTTGACGACATCATCCGCATCATCGATCCCAAGCTATCGGCGGTCGCGCTGTCGGCACAGCCGGTATCGGCCGCCAGCCAGCCCAGGGAAACCACACTTGAAG
>DATLXY010000323.1:0-2405 GCA_035575335.1 Nitrososphaera sp.
CCACTATTGCAACACCTTCTGTAGTGTTGTGAAGAGTAAAGCCCACTATCAGAAATGTGCTGAGCGCGACTTCCCCAAGCACCATCGCTCCGCCAATGGCGAGCCCTTCCCCAAGATTGTGCAAACCGATGCCTATCGCGACCATGAGAGCGATCGCGAAGGACCCTCGTAACATCCGTTGATCCTTTACGGTATCCACCAGTCTATCAGAAACGTACATGAGAGCAAGGAAGGAGACTATAGCAGTAGTCGCAATCAAAAGCTGACCACGCAGTGCACCAGCCACGTTTTCGACTGCTATCTCGTTTGATTCCACGAGGGCGTCGATGCCGAGGAAAACCAACAGCCCAGCAGTTAGACTGAGAAAAAAGTTGTATTTTGCTTGGGACAGTTTCTTGATGAACGGATACCATAACAGCCCTATTATAACGGGTATTACTCCCACATAGGTTCCAAGAAGAGCAAATAGCGATATTCTATCTACGTCAGGCTGCGGTGTTGGCGCCGCGGCAGCCACTGCCTTTGCAAATCTTGTACCGTCTGAAGTAGTCACGCCTATTTCATAGGGTTGTCCTTCTATCCACCGGAAGGGAATTACTATCCTCGCTTCTTCAAACCTTCCAAGGTTTTTTGACGGCTCAATGGCGGCTGGAAGTATTCTATCGTTGATGTCTGCCTGCGCTACCTCTATGGGCTGCGGGCCGGTGTTCCTGACGTACGCCACAACGACACCATCCAGAAATTCGATTCTTTCAATCGTTACATCAGGCAGCGGAACACCGATGTTGAGCAAGCTGTTTCCGGGCCACAATAGGAATGCAACCATGGCCCCGAGCACTATGAGAGGGACAACAGCGCTTGCAATCATCTTGGCAGAATGTTTTTCCCTTACTGCTTCTTCCATACCCATAACATCACTCCTTGACAAGGAATAGGCCTGTCCAACCCTTCTCGGCAAACTCTGTCTTGTGTGCATGGAACATAAACTTCCCAGGGTACTTGTAGGTGAATTCCAAGATGGCCCTTTCCCCCTGGCTCATCGTGACCATATCCGTCAGCTCATCAGGCTCCAGGCTTGTCCCGCTGCGGTATAGATAGTAGAGGTTCCCATGCAGGTGGAAGTTGTTTATCTGGTCAAACTCAAGCATATTGACCAAGTATATTCTTACCAGTCTGTCCTTTTCAATTTCTATGGGATGATGCATGTAATAAAATGGCACTCCGTTAACTGTGTAAAAGTTGTTTTCAGCGTCAAAATCCGTATCATAGCCGTTCATGATCATCACCATTTCATCTGCCTCCGGCCGTGGCACCTTGGGATCGTTAATATACACTCCATATAGGCCGCGCGATATGTGCTCTTCAAGTGGCATTACGTGACAGTGGTAAGGATATACACCAAACTGCTCAGCATAAAATTCATAGATGAACCTGCCGCCAGGGTTGATTATTTCAAAGACCCCATCCACCTCTGCCCTGTGTATACCATGAGTATGGATCGTGTGTGGTTTTGTTCCGTTGTTGATAAAATAAATTCTTATGAGATCGCCTTCAGTCGCTCTGAGGGTCGGACCTGGAATCGTTCCATTAAAAGTCCAAACGTTGTAGTATACTCCCGGCGATATTTCCATGATCTGCCTATCGTCTGCCACAAGTGTAAACTCTCGCAGCACCGTCCCGTTTTCAAGTATGGATACCCTACCATAGTTGAATGTGCGCAGGTACTCCATCGGATCCGTTCCAGTATTTGCAGTTACTCCGACGGATCCTATTGGGTCAAGCACATCGCCGGTAGTCTCATAATAGCCAAGCCCGTGTCCACCGTTCACGACCTTCAGGCTGCCACTAGTGTTATTCTGCGCACTTGCATAGAAAGAGGAAACAGCCAAGGTGCTCCCTACCAGAGCCACACCCATGGCTAGTATTAGCAATAATCTTGGGCTTGATACCATATGGAATTAGATTTGTTAGCCTATGTAATAAATGTTAGCCAAGTCTAAAATTATTAGCCTATTCTAGTTCTTCGAAGAGGTTTATTTTAGCTTGTGGCGTATTAGTTGTTGTGCAGCGATATATAGTGCATCTACAGAATGTTAGAGGGTACACCTCAAAAGATGCGGCGGTCCTGCTTTACAGAGCCAGAGAGCTTGCTGGTGACGATGTCATAATTCGGGATGCAAGAGTGTCAAGAAAATACATCGAGTTCGACGCTAGTCTGCAAGATAATATGAACATCGACGACCTTGTATTCAGACTTGCTCCAATATCTCCACTGGCCAGCTACGAGCAGGTCATTGAGCGGTTTATCGAAAAGAGTGAAGCAATCAAGAGAGCGGTCGCACTATTCAATGATGAAAAATACTGGAGCGCACATGAAGCCCTTGAAGGAGTTTGGAAGGAGGCAA
>DATLXY010000324.1:0-6517 GCA_035575335.1 Nitrososphaera sp.
AAGAAAAAGAAGAAGGCTGGCCGTCCAAGGATGGACGGAAGAAAGGAAAGCAATGAGCATCATCTTTTACATCCTGCGTACTGGCTGCCAGTGTAACGCTCTTCCTCGCAGCCTGGGTGCATCGACTACTACCACTGCTACTACTACTGTATTTGACAGGTTCCAGGAGTGGCGGCAAGCTGGTGTGTGTGTTCCGGCGCATGTGGGTCGAGGGCCTGCTGGAATACGACATAAAGAAAGGAATCGACTGGGAATGGCAGGCCATCATGGATGGTGTGATGGCAAAAGCGCCCCTCGGGTGTGGGAGGGGTGGAGAAAAAAGTACAGGTCCAAATCCCCTCCCACACATAAAGACAGACAGGGCCAAATACTGTACCGAGCCTTCTGGTGTAAGGTGGGGGACGTGCCCATTGGCGTGCTGGTCGACGGAGCTAACAACAGACATAACATGAATAAGCTTACTTGCCAAGCCTACGCCTGAAAGTATAGTGATCGACAGGCCAGAACCGACAAAAGACTAACCCCAGAACATGTATTCAGACAAGGCATATGATTTTCCTGAAGTACGTGATTTGCTTGAAGAATACGGCTACACGCCGCCCACATCAGGTCAAGGGGGAGAGGAAATCAAGGACAAGAAGAAGAAAAGAAGAAGATACCGGGATACAGGGCCAGAAGAAGGTGGGTCGTTGAGCGTGCGTACTCATTCATGGATAAACAGGTTCCGGCGTTTATAGAGCAATCTTATGTAAAGATAGATAATGCCGGTATCCCCATCGTTCATCATGATGGCACCATTGGGGTGGCAGACGGAACTTTGTATGAATGGCTTCACTCGAATATTCTAAAGATCGTTCCAAAAAGCAGCAGCTACTGAATAATGCGGATTGGCTCATTTGGGAAGAGGCTGGCAAAAAATATCACAGGGTTCATGTTTTTTGCAAAAGGTTGTATGAAATTACTCAGGACGAGGTTTTATTACTAAAAAAGGAAGCTTGGAACCTAAAGTGAATGAAAAATTAACTAGTGTAATCCGCACTATCATTATTTCATGGGGCTTGGATCGCGATTTACAGATAGCAAACTAAGAATGAGGAAATTTTCATATTCCTAACTCACAGTCTAATATTCTATCATTGATCAATCATGGGAAGTTGAGGTATTTCTCAAACTTTATTGCGAAATACGCTTGACGAAACTAGCGATCTTGATCGATGTTCTGCCGTTACCAAAGATAGGTCGGGTTCGCTTGCGTGGAGTCCAACTTCGAACAGCCTGAATTATCCTGCCCGTTGCGGTGTCCGTTAGTCTGTTCCAACCGGCTTTCACAGTCTCCACCCACTCGGTATTTCTTCGGATGGTGATACATGGAACAGAGAGTAAGTATGCCTCTTTTTGTACTCCTCCCGAATCTGTTATAACCTTATTTGCAGCCTGCATCAACCGTATAAAATCAATGTAGCCCACCGGTCGGATGATCTGGATATTTCTGCAGCTTTTGAATCTATCCATTAGACCCATTTCCTTTAGCGAGCTGGCTGTCCTAGGATGTATAGGAAATAGTATTTTTGTCTCCGGTAGTCTTTCAAATGCGCGTACCACAGAAACTAAACTTGTCTTGGAAGAGGTGTTCTCCGCCCTATGCATAGTGAAAAGTATGTAGGAGTTTGGTTCCAAATGAAGATCCTCTAATATTCTTGAGCTCGAGGCAAAATGTACTGCTCTCTTCACCATCTCTACTGATAGATCCCCGGTGTAAATAACCTTCCCGTAGACACGTTCCATTTCAAGATTCTTTACGGCCGTGCGAGTTGGAGCAAGAAGGTAGTCAGCTATGTGGTCAGTAAGGACACGGTTGATCTCTTCAGGCATACGCCTGTCAAAGCTCCTTAGCCCTGCCTCCACATGTGCCACCTTTATTCCGAGACGATTCGCAGAAAGCGCTCCCGCAAATGTTGAATTTGTATCCCCATATACCAAGACCAAGTCAAAGTGAGCATCTAACAGTACTGGTTCAAGACGTCGTATCATTTCGCCTATTTGATAGGTAGGCTGGCCAGAGCCTACTTCGAGGTTATAGTCTGGCTTTGGTAGGCTAAACTCCTTGAAAAAGATCTCTGATAGTTCATAATCATAATGCTGCCCCGTATGAATAATGACATGGTCAGCAAACTGGCTGATCGCTTTGTGGATCGGGACGAGTTTAATAAAATTCGGGCGAGCACCAACTATTGAGGCGATTTTCACGCGCTACGTGCGCGAATTGGTTCCTTAATACTTTTATCATACCAAACATCCGTTGAATTATCTTCAATTATCTTCCCAAAGAAAATATATCTAAACTAGGAGAGTGTAAAAAACAATGAGAATCCTTCACTTATCTCACGATGGCCTTCCAGACCTCAGGATAGAGAAGGCAGCAATGACTGCGGTTAGGAATGGGAATGAGGTATTCTTTGCAGGGAAAAGACCGCAGCAAGGCTACATTAATTCAGTTTTTTCAAAAATATTAGAGGTAGACTGGATGGTGGGGTTTAAGATTGACCATGTATCGCTTGCAATGCTCGGACTGCCTCATTTCTGGGAGATCGTTAAAAAACAAGTCAGACGAGCGATAGAGGAAGTAAGGCCTGATATTATTCATGCCCACAATATCTATTCTGCCAAGATGGCTCTTGAATTCGAGATACCATTTGTATATGATGATCATGAGTATTGGTCGAAGCATATAGCCTTAATCCGAATGAGACGTAGTAATTCATCCTCATTAAGAAATCTTGTAAAGAAATTGGGAAGACATTATGTTGCAAGACTGTGGCCGATATGGGAAGAAGAAATAGTATCCTCTGTTCCCGTAATCACAGTGTCTGAAACAATAATCGACGATTTCAGGCAGTCGTATCACAGCAACCATTTGTTTCTTGTGCCGAATTATCCGAGCTTGTATGAAACGAAGGATTTCCCAAATCCTCGTATGAATTCCACTTTGACATCTATTTACGCCGGGGCAGATGACCTCAGCAAGGCGATCCCACATAGAAACCTCCATGGATTCCCAGAGTTGTTTGAATCAAATGACATCGGCAATTTAGTAATGATAGGGCCAAAAGGGCAGTCTTCGCCCAAGGTAAGATACACTGGCTTTGTTAAGAGAGACCAGATGTATTCTGAGATGGCAGCTGCATCAATCGGGATCTTGCCATGGCAGAGCCATTGGTTCCACAAGTATTCCAACCCTAACAAGGTTTACGAGTACGCTCATGCGGGGCTATTTGTGATGTGTACGTCATCGTTTGAAGTGGTTACAAGAACATTAGGCGAGAACTGCGTAACATTTGACGATTATGATTCTCTGGTATCACAGCTCATCAACATGAAGAACGACATGGACGAACTCTACAACAAGAGACTAAAGGTGTTCGAATTCGCCCGCTCAAAGCTGGTATGGGAAAATAATGAAAAAAATATCTTGGCTGCATACCAAGCGTGCTAGTCTTTATTATTATACAACTGCATTATTCGCGGCTTATGATTTCAACAGGGCATACAGATACAAGCTGCTTAAACTTTGATGCATCCTGTTCGCTTCCAACTATTGACGCATAGTGCATCGGGATTGCGAGCTTCGGTTTTATCTTTTCATTCACTGCTTTTGCCGCTTCTTCTGCAGTCATGACATATGTGCCCGATACAGGTACCAACGCAACATCAGGATTTATAGTGCTCATCTCTGGAATAGCATCGGTGTCTCCAGTGTGGTATATTCGCATGTTATTGACGGTAATGACAAATCCCACCTTCTTGTCGGCTTTTGGGTGAAAGTTCTTGTTGATATTATAGGCAGCTACGGCTTCGATGAGCACCCCTTGCACATTTATCTTGTCTCCGGGCTCAACTCCCTTTACTTCCGCCGCACCGACATCCTTCAGCTGGTCAAGACATTCTTTTGCGGCAACGACGCTCGTCTTTGTTCCTATCACGTGTTTCAGGTCATCCACACTCAGATGATCAAAGTGGTTATGGGAGATGAGGACTATGTCAGCGTCTTTCTTGTTATGCTGAGATTCGGAAAGTTTGTACGGGTCAATGTATATCGTCTTGCCGTCGCCGATTATCCTGAACCCATCATGGCCAAGCCAGTGAAACCTTACGCCATAAAACTCCATAACCTGAGAGTGGGCCAAAATTTATTTAAATTTAATCCCTTTACGTTGGCCTTCGTTTTGCAATAATAAGCCTATCCCTACTCAACGTAAAGACCAGCACCTCGTTTTCGATCAGTCGCCTGAGCAAGCATGTATCTATGGTTGCAACTGCGCACCTGTGCTTGGTAGCATATTCAATTATAGAATCGTCGACGTGGTGAGCCTTTGTCACTTGCACAGTTTTGAACTTGACCTTTGCAAGTTCTAGTGCAGTCTTGGCTAGTGTCGACCTCTTGGGACCGGCCTTTTCTGCTAAGCGTTCAAGTTCGCTTAGCACAATGTCTGGAACTATGAAGTCAAGCCTGCCAAACTCTGACTCTATTTTGCCGATCTGCTTGATCGGTTTTGAGACAAACACCATCAAAAAACTGGTATCGCAGAGGATTTCCATGCTAGACGGCTATTCCTGACCCGATTAGGCGCCATCGTTCGGCAATCCTTCTGCTAAGAGCGACCCTGCTCTTTGGCATCAGGCACACCGGTTTTTTCAGCTTGACCTCAATCTTACCGTCGCGTACGTTCGTGACGGTACCGACGCTTGCGGCTGTTCCGATGTTGAGTCTGATGGGCTCTCTTACCTTTATTGGCTCAACCTTGACCATCTCAGCAGTACCCACGGCAGTATCAAAGAGCTGTGTCTCTACAGAGATGTCGTCTATTGCCTTTGGCAAGGTGCCGGGCTTGCCAATGACAGATCCTATCAGAGAATCGCTCTTGGTTAACATCGGGTCAAGCTTTGTTCCTATCGCGACAAGACCGCCGGGCTTGACCGAATCTACAAGCCCTGCGCCAGTGCCAAGTGTCGAAATTTGAGAAGTGATGGGCTCGTATTTGCCCTTCTTGTCATCCAAAAGACCGGGACGGATCTCAATCTCGTCTCCAATGGTGAATGTGCCCTGCACCAAGGCGCCGCCAATGATCCCGCCTTTGACCTGCTTGATCGGAATGCCGGGCTTGTTCACATCAAAGGATCTCAGAACGTGCATTATCGGTTCGACGTTCTTTGCTCGCTCAGGTGTCTTGATGGTGTTCTCAATAGCTTCGATGAGTGCGTCGATGTTGAGCTTGTGCTGGGCGGAAACCGGGATTATAGGCGCCTTTTCTGCGACACTTCTCTTGACGAAATCCTTGATCTGTTTGTAATTCTCAAGTGCTTCTTCGTATTCTGTCAGATCTGCCTTGTTCTGCACCACCACGACTTGCTGTATGCCAAGGACTGAAAGCGCAAGAAGGTGCTCCCTTGTCTGCGGCTGTGGTACCTTTTCATTCGCAGCCACTACCAAAATAGCTCCGTCCATCAGCGCCGCTCCAGAGAGCATGTTTGCCATGAGGCTCTCGTGACCTGGCGAGTCGACGAAGCTAACAACGCGGGAGAGCTCGCTTTTTCCGCCGCAGTTGCTACACTTTGGCTGAGTGCTATAGCACTCTGGCGCCGGACATCGGAGACACTTGTAAAATGCGGCGTCTGCGTAGCCGACCTTGATCGTGATACCTCTGCGCAACTCCTCGCTATGGGCGCTGGTCCAGATGCCGGTTATGGCCTCTACAAGCGTGGTCTTGCCATGGTCAACATGACCGGAGGTTCCAATATTGACACAGGGCTGATAGCCATACTCTTTTATATACCAATCCGGCAAAGTCTCTTTCCAATGCAATGAGATACGTAACTATCGTGAAATTTTCGGAGATATAAGGGTACGGAAAAATTACTTCTTTTGCTTTGGCGCTTCGGCATCTGCTGCATCAGCGCCCGCAGCCTCTCCCTGTTTTTCTGGGAGTGTGCCTTCGATCAGCACGCAATTCAATTGGTAAATTTCTTCGGTGACCATGTTTCCCCTGACAAGTTTCCTCATTCGAGCTTCGCTCCGGTTACCGACACCAGTAGAGAGGAGGACATATTTCCTAACTCCCCCATGGACGTCGGAACGCATAGGCGTTCCAGATTTGTCGCTCCCCCCTGTAATCTTCAATTTGCCACCTGGTACACCTATGACAGAGGCATCGATGATGCTTCCTATTTTAGAGCCAAGAAATGGCTGAGCGGCCTTGTCCTTCAGTTCCTGCACAATCGTCCTCCCTTTTGTGTCTGAAATCACCACTTTGAAGTGGGCCAAAGCAAAGTTCTCCCCCCTTGAAGGCTTAATTAACCTTTGCGTGTCAAGAAGTCATATAGAACTTCTCCTCATCAATATTATATGCATCCAAGCTGCAGGAAACCACAGTACGTTGATGCCAGCCAGCCAGCCTGTCGTAGCTTGTCTGAACCCTTCTGAAGCTCTTCAGCCAGCTAAAGAACGTCTCGACGCTGCCGC
>DATLXY010000325.1:0-2261 GCA_035575335.1 Nitrososphaera sp.
TACTCTCAGAGGAGCCTATGTACTTTAACCAACTCGCAAAAGAGATAGGCATAGGCCAACAAGCCATTATTCGACATTTGCGAGTATTGGAAGATATTGGCATTATTGAAACATATGGTGAAAAGAGTGAATTTGGAGCGCCTGAAAGAAAGTACTATCGCCTTAATACTTCATTTGTCTTGACCGTATTACTATCGGAACACGACTTTACGATATCAAAGCACGAGATCAAACAATTACGACATAAAGCCTCAAAGAAATACTATGAGAGCCTAGATTCGATTCCTGGAAAAGTCGAAGAGGCATTGTCGCTACTGCAGAAGAATCTAGCAGATATAGAAGAAGAGATTTCCACACTGGAATCTCGTCTGACTGACTTGTTTGCTCTGAAGCAGGCGGTACTGCGCAAGCTTCATGAGATCGGAATGGACAACTTTGATGCAGAAGAGAGAAGAATTCTATACAAGATAGTAGAGCAGCCACCAAGATCTATTGCCAAGCTGTCGGATATCATAAGTGCAAAAGAATCCAGTGTGAAAGATCTCGTAGAGATGGAAGGCAGGATGGGCAAAGATGATGCACAGCTATTGTTTGGAAAGCTGAAGTAATAATACAAGAGAAAATACATCCGGGTGATAAAGGTACCAGGAGCTTCTTTCCTCAACACCCCTCGTCGTCGCCATCGCAAGCAAATCAAATCGCTGCAAGCTTAGGCAAGACCACGAAATTATCAAGAAGCTCTTGAAAGCTATTGATGCTTGTATAAAATTACCAAGAGCCTAACCATATGTGAACAAACCCGCTAAATCCGGTTCAGACGGTAGAGCATCCATGTTCGTAGGCATGGATCTCCACAAGAACTACTACCTACAAATTGCTGTGATGGATGAAAAAAGGGGGAAAGGTACTACAAAACTCCAAGATAGACAACGACTTGAAAAAGGTAGGCATCTTTTTCGACAAAATCAAGAACGACAAACTCAGGTTGTTATGGAGTCTTCCGCCGTATGGTACAACACATCTACCAATATCTGTCAGAAGAGAAGCATTTCGACGTTGTGCTATCAAATCCAATCAAAACCAGAGCCATAACACCTGCCAAGATAAAGACAGACAAGCTTCTTGATGCAGCCAAGCTGGCTGACCTTCTAAGGGGAGGTTACATAGCTGAATGTTATTATGTACCTGGTAGAAGGATAATGGACCTTCGTGAGCTTGTTCGACATAGAGCTGCCCTGGTCAGGATGAGAACGAAGCTGAAGAACAAGGTTCATGGCATCATGCTTATTAAAGGAATACGCCATCCATGATGGTCTGCCATTGCCAATCGATTGGTCCTTTCTTTATGTCGTATTCTAGCAGGCCCTCGACCCACATGGGCCGGAACACACCTGCTTGCTGCCACTCCTGGAACCTGTCAAATACAGTAGTCGATGCACGCAGGCTGAGAGGAAGAGCGTTACACTGGCAGCCAGTACGCAGGATGTAGAAGATGGTACTCATTGCTTTCCTTTCTTCCGTCCATCCTTGGACGGCCAGCCTTCTTCTTTTTCTTTTTTTTGGTTGCGGCAGCAATGGCACTATCCGCTCCCACAAGACATCCGGTACTTCGTACAGACAATCAACAACTCCTGCAATTCCGGATACCAAGCTGTGGAAGTGGTAGTGCAGCCTCAGCTTTGCTGCCCAAATATGTTGTGCTAACTACTCAACTAACCTGGACTACTTTCCGAATAGGTTCTAAGCGGGAAAAGTAATTGAAATTGCGGAACTTATCAAGTTTCAATCCTTGCTTTAATAAATTCGACTTTCAGACTTTGAAAAAGTTGCCGAACGTGTGCACTAACAAGGCCTGTTTTCAATCCTTGCTTTAATGGATTCGACTTTCGGACACGCGAACAAACGCGGGCTTCCTGCGCCGTCGCGGAAAAACAGCGTAAGTAGCCGACTGTCTTCATCCAGATAGATACTTCTCTCCATGTATAAGTTGGAGCACTATTGTACATCTTTGATATTGATAGCGTCAATTGCAAACACAAATGTATCATGAAGATGCAATACTGTGTTCAGTTTGGGCCGGTTCCACTTGTCTAGAACTGAAATGATTCTATATCAGGCATCTATAATGATGCTTTTGCAAATCATACTAACAAAAACATTAATGTGGCAGTGGGTTCGCAATTATGAAAAGGAACTTTACATATGGTCAGAAAATTTGAAGACTGGTGGAAAACTGTTCCTGAAGATCTAAAGTCAAAGGC
>DATLXY010000326.1:0-4469 GCA_035575335.1 Nitrososphaera sp.
CATCCCCCACAAATTCTTCAAAAGGCTTGAGTTTCAGCTGTCTCGTACACCAGCGCATGTTCGGTGAGGGCAAATAACCACCAAACACCTGATGCCAGTGATCGAATCCAGCAGCAGCATTCAGTCTGATGATTCTTTTACCTAAATAAGCTTCAATGCGATTTAGATACTCATATGTTTCCCGCAGTTCTTTGTCGGTATCGCAAAAGACATACTCCATATCGGGGATTTTATCTCGCATAAAGATTGCAAGCGCGGTGCTATCTTTCCCGCCTGACAAACTCAAAATGTGCCTGGTTTTTTGTTCCATTAAGATTCCTCAACCGGCTTAAGTTGTGTCCAAATCGCTCGTGATGCCGCCGCCACTCCAAGGCGAATGTTCTTTGCCATGACCTGCGCAATCTGATCTTCGAGTTGCTCTAAGATCTTTTCTTCTTCGCTACAAATATGAATCACTTCTTGGCGCTCTGAGCCATCGGCCTGGGTGATTGCAACCCGCATTCCCATCTTGACGTTTGAAGCCCGGCGACTTCCAAAGGACACACTTTCGGCGCGTTTGAACCGTCCAACAAGGTTCTCCAGTTCCCGATCAAAGGTGTCTTCGTCTTCATCCTTCCACTTACTTGGAGGACGCAAAGTTAGAAAACTGCCAACCGATTCCAGCCAATTGGCGTCTACTAAGCCTGCATCGATAAGACGGAATGCGAAAGCTTTCAGTTTGGTTTCGGTGACCTGCACAAGCAATTGCTCGGCACGTTCCGCCAATTTACGGCGATACTGGTTGGCCGGCCGCTCGCCATAGCCAAATGCCTTTGCTAGTCCCCTCTCAATCCGCTCCTGGAGATTCAGAAAGGCGGTCTTGAGTTCATCTAGAGCTTTCTTGAGTTTTAAAACGAATTCTTGGGCTTCGTCGGTGGAAGCCACTTTGCCAATCTCAAACTTCCTGAAGCCACAAGCCTCGGGCAAATCATGAAAGACCATCCGAATCGGTTCACGCGCCTCCAAAATGACACTCCGAACCGCTAGGGCTGTGTTGCTCAGGCGTTTGGTGTTCCGAACATACTCCGGCAACTGCGCCACAAACTGGCAAAGACTTCGTACGACATCCAAGAGTTCGATGTCCCTATCACTACTCCTGGAAAGCTCCAGAATTTGAGCTAACCGATGGAAGAGCTCAGATCGGACGCCTTCAATCTTGCAATATTGGACATCGAATCTTTCAGGTGCCTTGGTCATACGGAGAAACGCATCTTTCCCCACTTCACGCAGGAACGTTCCGTTTTCGTAGAAAGCCAATTCTTTCTCATTTGCAATCGCCACCACAGTTAATAGAATCGGGAAAAGACCGTCACGCAGGCCGTAGGGCGGGCGGCGCAGCGTGTCCATAAGTTCCTGAATCGGCACACGGCTGTCAGGCCGCTTGGAGATAAGTTCCCAAATCTTGTTGATTGCTGACGCGATGTGCGATGGGTCTTTTCCCTCGGGCAAGCCAATATGCCATTTACCGTCCCGCTCATGGTGCAAACCGGTTTCCTTGAGCACCGAGAGATAGATAGATTTTTCAGGCGGTTTGCGCTCAGGTGATAGCCCTAGCTCCGGTTTGTCCGGATTAGAGAACATCAGGTCTAACAAGCGCATCCGCGCTGCTGCCGCAGCAGAACTAAGATTATGCCGATTCACCAACTCATTTTTGATAACAGGTGCGTTTTTAAAAGTCTGATCGCAAATCTCGGACAACCAACTGAGAACTCTTCGCCCTGTTGGGAACTCTTCTTTCCCTTTGTAGAACCAGCTAAGAGTCGAACGCCCTGAGACACGGTTGAGACCTATAAACTCTTGGATCTGGCTTTGTAGACGGTTGCGGGCTTCCTGGAGGTGAAGTTGCACTTCTTCGCGGGCGAAGCGATCATTATTTAACTCAAGCGTATTGGACTGCACCCACTCCCAGCGTTGCGCATCGAGAACCGCTTGATGCAGGTAGCTTAAGGGTCGCGGGATAGCAATAAGTTGAATCAATCCATCTATCCGTTCCACAAGCCTTTCGGCGGCACTCTTGGCTTCCTTGTGTTCCGCCCAGGTCTCACACATGGTGACGAAAATTACACCATCCGCTTGGGTGGTATGTTGAGACGCCTTATGGAGTAGTTCTTCAGGCAAGCAATTGACCACATCGAAATAACGTAGATTGCCGGTCTTGATATAGTGGGCCCGCGCCACGATCGGTCGGGTGTCAAGTTGTTCTGTGATAGCTTGAGCAATGTGGGACACCTTGGGAATGGCTCGTTTGGCCTCCTCTAGTCGTCCTTCTATATCCACACTAGTGTAAGGCCAGAGTGAGTAACCTCTGGCGGCACCTCGAAAATGCAACACCCGAGCCTTCATCAATTTTTTGAGAAGAGTAGCGACCTTAGTTCGCCTTGTTTTGGAGGCGCCTCCAACTGCCCAAACGACGGCCTCATCAGTAGGCAGGAGGTCCTCTGTCCCGAGAAGATTGAGAACGCCAATAGTTTTTAGAACGCGAAGTTCCAATGGGTCGTCCACGTTGCGGGCTTCAATAACCGATTCAATAACATTCCAGTGCGTACGGTAGCTCACCACGCCAAGCCTATGCCCAAAATTGGTACGGACATAATCATAAAAATCGGCGAGTTTATAGAGAGAAGTTTCATTCGTTAAGGGAGCATTGGAGAACGCCCGTAAGCCAAAAGGCTCGTGGGAACACAGAAAGCTGAAGAGTGAGCGTTCGTTTTGACCAAAGCGTTGGAAAGTCCTAACGAGGATAGGCAATACCATGGGATCAAGCGGAAAAAACCGATGCTGCAACCGGCGCAAAGTTTCACGGCTAGCGGATGTACCAAACCAGCCTAGCTCAATAGCTTTTTTGAGCGAAACCTCACTCTCGTGCTTTAAGATCGAAGGAATCTTGGCAACATCGGGACTCAGTGCGGATGAAATCAATAGAGCAATCTGATCAAGTGGCTGCTGGAAGACAATCTCGTCAAACCTGCCAGCTATTTTTTCCCACTCACGCTGGGTAGCCTGTGCCAATTGCTCGGCGTAGGCGTTGAAACCTTGATGGAGCAGGCAAACCAGTATGAGCGGCTGTTTCCCGCTACGGACCGCCATTTCGGCCACTTGCTGGAGGAAATAGACGTCTTGTTCTTCAGGATTTAGAGCGGCGTATTCAAGGAACTTCCCGACTTCATCGAGAATCAGAAGAGTGCCATTGCCCTTGCCGCTTTGAACAATCTTGGCATTGGCCTGTTTAATCAGTTGCAGCGCTTCCTGATCAGACGGACGGGTCTTCCGCAGAGCTTTATCGATAGCAAATTCCAAAGAGGACTTCGCTCCTCGCGGGAATAATCCGGCGAGGACTTGCTGGAAAGCACGAAGAATAGCTGGCGCGATTGGTTCACGATTACCGACTACTAAAACTGGAATGTATTGTAGCTTTTTGATCCCTGGTATTTGCTCAAGGACCTGGTCCCGCAGGCCCTTTGGCAAGCGTCCTCTAGCGTCTCGAAGCGCGTTGGCGAGGAGGAGAGCGAATGAAGATTTACCGGATCCGAAGTCCCCTGTTAGACGCCAGGCGCGTCGGCTGGATTTCGGCTGTAACCCATCCGAGATGCGGTGAAGACAGTGCTTTCCGAAGTCAGTTAAGCAGTATCCCTGCAAACCGTTGGGATCGTTGAAATCTCTCGACAAGTCTGTCGAACGTAAGAAGCGATGTGAATACTGGTGAACAGCGGAAATTGTGAGATCACGCATGCGCTTCCACCTCGTAAATGTTGGCCAAAGAGGGTGATTCTTTCTCACCGCGCCTGATGACTCGCGGGACAGCTGCGGACTCTTCAAAGGTGAAAAAGCCATCGGTTTGCTTTTCCAGTGCAAGTAACCGAGTTCTGATGTCAGATTCTGGAATCTTAAACACCTGACCGGGGCTGCCGTGTCCAGAAACGATAGAATGAAACGCTATCGATTGCTCCTTAGTTTCTGGAGTTAAAAAGCGGTTCTGCCAGAATTCCTCAAGACAAAATGCGAAGAGAGCATGCCCGATCTCGGATTTTTCTTCACGGCGGAAAGCGTACTTTGCTTCGTGTCGTCCTAGATGCAAACTGGATTCAGTAATTCCGGTATGACGCAGAAGATCTAATTCAACGAGAGGGCAGTCCAGATTGTCTTCTCGAACCTCTCCTTTACGCCCGCGAGTTGGTACGTAGGAATGGAGGAATACGTCGTAGAGCTGTTCCAAGGACCTTTCAGAGATTTCTTTGTCAGAGGCCATGGTAGCAGCCTTGGAAAGTGCGCGAACCACGGTAGATGTATAGAGCTCCGGCTCCTGAAACTGGTTCAGTAAGTAGTCCCATGCAAAGATCAGCGCATTGCGGTTGGTCGCTAACTTCCAATGAATAAGCCAAAGCGTCTGAATGTCCTCAAGATAAGGATCAAGCCCTGCATCTTCCAAAAGC
>DATLXY010000327.1:0-4245 GCA_035575335.1 Nitrososphaera sp.
GAAGGCTACACGCGCAGATTTGCAGGCCTCTCTGACCAAAGGCCTGTTGCGAGATCGCATCCCTGAGAAGTGTGGGAAGCTATACAACAAGTTAATCTCCAGTGCTTAACTCGCTTCTACAATAGCAATTTCACTATCGTCCACCTCGTACAGTTCATAAACTAAGCTTTCTATCTGTCGGTTAGTAGCGGCGCACTTGTTTTCGTAGAAGGTTTTGTCCCTATCGGTTTGTGCTTCTGCCAACTGCCTTTTGCAAACAATCATCTGGCCGACAAGGTGAACCATCTGCTCGTGTCGTTGCCGGTCTGATCTATCAGAAAAATCAATCCGGCGGATCGGTAGTTTGTCCAGCTGATACTTCTGAAATTCGGGGAATATATCCTTCTTCTTGGTCGTAAAGTACTTCTTAAAGAAAAAGTTCATCAGCTTTGAGTTGATAATTCCCAACAAATACTTCAATGACATATCGGATCGATTGATCAGCCCATAAAGATTCTTGGTATAAAAGAAATGCGAGACATCAAGTGCAGCAGTAAGATCAGAGCATACACGCCTGATTAATATCTTCTCGTCCACATCGGAATGAGAAAGAAGGCGCGACACTTCTTCAAAATCAGACTCCACAAAGGTGTTTCCAAAAGTGACTTGATACTTCCCCACATCCTCCCCCAAGAGAGTTCTGATTGTACCCGTAGAGCCCCTGACAGACTTTTTGCCTATCTCCATCCCTCTCTTTATTGAAACCAGGTCGCCAAGCAAGCGTTTCTGCTTCAACACTTTTCTTATTACGACTAAATCCTTCTCCGTCAGGTAAATATTGAAAATGGTGTCGGGCAGCTCATAAAAACCTTCCTGAACGATTTCGTTAGACCATACAATCACTCCCTTCGTATCCATCACTTCAATTGTAGCCTTGTTTGTCTCTACAGGTGTGTTCTCCAGTATAGTGACCACGCATTCTGTATTGACTCCTTTGAATGCCTGCCCTACGTCTACAATTCTATTTATTTTGCGCTTAATTATTCTCTTTCTAGTTGGTTCAGTATCGAGGTTGAACAGCAAGAACTTTGGAGTGATGAACCCAAAGTACCCGTCTTTCTTGAGCAATCGCAAAGCCCTCTGTATGAAAAGCACGTACAGATCAATTTGGCCTTCAGCGGAATAATTCTTCTTAAAATAATCGAGTTGCCTTTTGTCCAGCCTTTCGGTCCTCACATAAGGCGGGTTCCCTATAACAGCGTCAAAGCCGCCTGCTTTCATGACTTGCGGGAATGCGTCATCAAAGCTCAGAGGGTTTAGCTTGCGTTCTTCAGCCGAGTCAAACAGAAGACCATCGAGGATGCCCCATCCGATCAGTGAATTCCCGCAGACTATATTATTGCTGAGCGATGGCAACAGGGCTTCCCGCAGTTCTAGTTGATAACCGCGAGTTGAAACCGCGGTTTCATCCTCAAGCATTTTCAGGTACAGCGATAGCTGTGCGACTTCTACAGCCTGGCTGTCTATGTCAACGCCATAGATGTTGTTGAGCAGAATTTCGCGCCTCTGCCAAAGAGACAGATGCAGCGTCCCATCATCGTGCTCCCTACATTTTGCGTTCCGACCTTCTTTACGCCTTGTCTCGTTAGAGTTGTAATACGCCGTGTAGTGACGCAGGAGCAAGTCGTATATGCCTAAAAGGAACGAGCCACTACCGCACGCTATATCCGCAAAGCGCATCTGCCTTACCTCATCCGGCTTCTTACCCTTGATTTGCTTGCCTACGGTATTCTCCACGATACAACGAACGATGTATTCAGGCGTGTAGTAGACTCCGCCTGCTTTGCGGACTTCCGGCTTCTCCTCCAGGATGGCGCTTTTCTTTGTTGCAATAATCGTTTTGCCGAGGAAGCGCTCGTAGATGCTCCCTAGAATGTGAATCGGGATTGCGTTGAAGTCGTAGGGTGAATTCGCGTGGGAGAAGCTCTCGCAAATGCTGTCGAAGACTTGCTCATCCGGCTCGAATTCAGGTGAATCCAGTATCTCATGTCTTTTGAAGACGACCCCATTATAAACCCGGTTAAGGCGGGCCGAAGTAGCGATGAAGCCTTTCCAGGTTGAACCGCCTCGGCTGAAGTTCTCAACTATTGGCTTGGGCTCAATTAGTTTGTCCTCCAGGAACCGGGTAAACACCAAACGATCGAGAGTCCGTTGCGTCAGTTCTGTCAGCTCCTCGCTGCCAAGATGAGAATTCTTATCTTTGAATGAACGCGCCAACTCCTCCCGGCCCTCGTCAAGTTTTTGCAAGAATGATTCATCAACTCGTTGATAACCACCCATTGGAAAGAGCAACTGCTGGCGCGCCTTTCTTAAAGGCTTGAGGTGGGTTTCAACATAGTTCTGAATTGCATCCTTTTCAGCGGCTTCGCGTGAAAAGAGGTAGTATATTTCACCAAACTTGTTTCTATCCAAGTAGTCACCGCAATGAAACTTATTAACCGCGCGATGCAAGATAGAATCAATCTCAGGCTTATAGCGGCAATCAAGAATGTGGAATTCTTCAAAATCAGTGAGTATCGCTAGTGGAGTGTGACTATTCCAACCATAACGTATGGTCTGGAAGTAAAACTCTTTATTCTCTAATACGATACTCGGTTTTTTCGCTTCAACATAAAAATAGACATCCCGAAGGTTCGGAGCTAAGAAGGCGTAATCAGCGCGTCTTCGTCGCTCACTACCCGTGCCACTTCGCTCTACCTTGACCTCTTGCTCATATGGATTCGTCTGTCGGTCATGATTTACGTCCCAACCTAGAGCAATCCAGAATTTGTCAATAAAGTCTTTCCTGGCATCGGCCTCTGTGTAGGCAGGCGAAGAGTAATGCTCTTGATGCTTTTGAAAATTAGCAACTAAGCTACGCACCCTTTCAAAAGAATCACTAAACAAGCTGGCGGTCATGGCCGCGCTAATATACCAAAGTAACAAAGATTTTTCTGCACTTTTTGCTGCAAAGGCCGGGCGCCTCTCATTTCGTGCTTTCGTGTGCGACCACTCACGTGCGGGGCATAGACAGGGTCTCGCTATCGCTGGAGAGACCAGGGAACCAGGGAATGACTGCAATGCGCCGCTTCGTAAGATTTATGTTGTCTCGCTCACACGGACGTGTATAATCTCGCTGGTCCCAGAGGTCAGCCGCCAATCACACCCGGTCCACTGACCATATTGGACGAAACAGTTCTTTACGAGAGTAGAAGCTGCTTTCCTTCAGGTAAGCCGGTGCGATATAACCCGATGGCCAATGCCGCGAAAAAAGTTTGAGCAACTATTTTCCGCGCTCGAGAGCAAGAGCAGAAAGCAGGCATTGGGCATGTACTCGACTTCACGTGTTCGGAAGCGATTGCCCAACGCGAGGGGTTAAGGAAGTGGAACGCGAAGACGCTGCTCACGCAGAAAGCTATCTCCCTGATGGCCTGATAGAGGAATTGCTCGACCAAACCCGGGTCATATCAGATGCGATTCGCGGAATGTTCGAAGGCGTTACCGCGCAGCGCGACGAGATGCGAACTTCCCTCCTCGGGTCTGGTCGGGTACGCCTCGCAGGCGACTTGCCACGTGTCCCGCATCCTTCCGTTGCAGCAGTGGATGGCGCTCTGGCAATAGAGCAGTCGCTCGGTGCTGATACTGCGCTCGTTGTCGCTTTGGGCGTAGAAGGATTGGCACAAGAGGAGAAGCGACAATGGAAGGGGGTGCGCTACGCCCATTGGGAAAGGGTGCTGCCACATAAAGGGGAAGACGCCCGAAGCTTCGCGCTCGGCGTAATGGCCGCCTTAGAAATCGAGATCCTCGCCAACGCGCCGCACGATGTCGTGATACTCGATGGATCGCACGCAACGCCTATTGTAGCCCTTATCAAAATGCTCGCTATTACTGACCCTGACTTTATGCAAGCGGCCTATGAGCTTTGCGTTGACCACAACATTCCCGCCAACCTTTATGAAGCCCTGCAGAGAACACAGATAGTCGGGATGGTGAAGTACGACGCGTCAAGGCACCTGGCTGAGAAATGGCTCGACGAGTTCAAAATCCCATGCGACGACCGCGCGATGATGACGATACTCCTTGAGGCAGACGAGTACACAGACCCGTCACTCGTCGGCCACCCTTCTCGGTACCAATGGAACTGGAATGCGCTGCAAAAGCTAATGGTCACCGGGGCCTACCCCCACAGCGACTTCGTGCAATCGCATTTCGGGAAGTCGCTCGAGT
>DATLXY010000328.1:0-3562 GCA_035575335.1 Nitrososphaera sp.
TTACAATTAATGATAATGACAAACCTGCATTTGTGATTGATACACCCCCACCATATCCTTCAGGTCGCCCATGGCACATCGGGGCTGCCGGCCACTATGCACAGATCGACATGATTGCCCGCACAGCCAGGATGAATGGCAAGAATGTGCTGTTTCCAATAGGCATCGACAGAAACGGCCTGCCCGTGGAGATTTACACTGAGAAAAAGCACAAAGTACGGATGCGCCAGATGGATCGGGAGAAATTCCTAGAGCTCTGCAAGGTAGCACTTGATGACCTGGAGGCAGAGATGATCCAGATAATGAAGAGCATGGGCCTCTCTGGAAATTTCAGAGAATTTTATAGGACTGACTCGGAGGATTACCTGGCGCTAACACAGTCAACCTTCATCGAGCTGTGGAAGCGGGGTTTAGTATACTTAGCAAACAGACCAAACAACTACTGTCCAGACTGCGGAACCACAATAGCCGATGCCGAAATAATCTATGACGAGCTACCGACAAAGTTGGTCTACATGAAGTTCAGGATAAAGGAGACCGGCGATACGATGATAATTGCTTCGACCAGGCCAGAACTGTTGTTTGCCTGCCAAGCAGTGATTGTCAATCCAGAAGACGAACGGTACAAGAAGCTACATGGCCAACACGCCATTTTGCCTTTGTTCAACCGAGAAGTGGAGATTAGGCCTCACCTCTCCGCCAGACCGGAGTTCGGCTCTGGTGCAGTGATGGTTTGCAGTTACGGGGACCAGAATGACGTGCAGGTCTTCAGAGAGCTTGGACTGCAGGAGATCGTTGCTCTTAGCGAAAGCGGGTTTACGACCGAAGCTGCAGGCCCGTACGCCAACCTAAGAATAAACCAAGCGAGGTCGAAGATTATCGAAGACCTGAAGAATGCTGGGCTGATAGAGAAAGAAGAGAACATTATGCACCGTACTCCGCTGTGTGAGCGAAGCAAGACCCCGATTGAAATCATACCGCTGCACGACTACTATGTAAAACAGATCGAATTTGTGCCTCAACTGCGCGAACTTGCTCACAAGCTGAAATTCCACCCAGAGATGCACCGGCAGATACTGCTCAACTGGCTAGATTCTATCGTAATAGATTGGCCGGTGTCCAGACGCAGGTTCTACGGAACCGAGATCCCAATATGGTACTGCAATACCTGCAAGGCGCCGAACCTTCCGCCTGCCGGGAAATACTACAGACCATGGAAGGAAAAGCCGCCCTTTGACAGGTGTGAGAAGTGCGGCAGAACTGAATTCACAGGCGAGGATCGCACGTTTGATACATGGATGGATTCAAGCATAAGCCCGCTTTATGTGACAAAATATTGCAGGGACCGAAAAATGTTTGAATATACTTACCCAGCCTCGATCAGGCCACAGGCCAAAGATATCATCCGCACTTGGCTTCATTACACAATGCTCCGGTGCGTTCAGCTGACTGGAAAGATGCCGTGGAGCGATGCGTGGATAATGGGCTATGGTGTCGACGAGAAGGGACAAAAGATGAGCAAGAGCAAAGGAAATGTCATCGATCCATTCCCAATTATCCAGAAATACGGAGCAGACACGTTCAGGTTCTGGTCTGCGAGCGAGGCAAATCTGGGCTACGACTTTAGATGCTCTGAACAGAGGATAGCCGGCGCCCAGAAATTCCTCTCAAAACTATGGAATCTTGGGAGGTTCCTTTCATCCTTTGAAGTGGTCGAAGGTGAAAGACCGGAGCTGGAACCTTCTGACAAGTGGATTTTGGCAGAGCTTGCTAAACTAGTGCAGGAATGCAAGAAAGGATACGATGACTACAACTTTTTCATACCTGCAAACGCCATTCGCGATTTTACATGGAACCTTTTTGCGGCCCACTATGTAGAGATGGTCAAGGGGCGAGCCTATGCGGTCGAGGACAGCCCGGCGAAAAGATCTGCGCTTTATACGCTGCACAGGTGCTTTTCCACGATTCTACTCCTGATAGCCCCTATTACGCCCTTCATCTCCGAAGAGCTCTGGACAAAGATCTACTCGCCGCAAAGCATACACCTTCAGCCCATGTTCCGTGAAGAAGAAGTGGATCTGGAGATGGCAAAATACACCAAGCAGATCACCGAGTTTAACTCGATGGTCTGGAACAAAAAGAAAGAGACCATCAAGGCGGACGGCAAGCCTCTATCGCTCAAGGACCCCATAAGCATCTCCGTTCCGCCAGAGCTTGCACCATTTGCCAAGGACTTAAAGGAGATGCACAACCTGATATGAAGGCGGTTGCTTTTTCCGAGCACGGATCGATAGATGTCTTGCGTTATCAAGACTTCCCGGATCCTATCGCTGGCAAAGGCGAAGCAGTAATTGACGTAGAGTATTGCGGCTTAAACCATCTTGATATCTGGACCCGGATGGGCGTAGCCGGCAAGAAGATCAGGCTTCCGCATATTTGTGGCTCTGATATTGTTGGGACAATCAGCAGCAACAACAAGGGCGAGCGCGTCGTGGTTTATCCGGGCTATTCATGCGGTAGATGCCACTATTGTAAGGCCGGATATGAGACGCTGTGCAATGACTTTGTCATCATTGGGGGCATGAGTGATTGGAATGGGGGCTATGCTGAAAAAGTGGTGGTGCCCTCAAGGAACATAATCAAACTGCCATCCGGACTAAAGAGTGAAGCCGCCGCAACACTGGCAGTATCGTATCTCGTAGCATGGAACATGCTCAAGACTAACGGCGCAGGAAACGGCAAGACGATTCTGGTATATGGCGCTACGAGTGGAGTTGGTATGGCCACGATTCAGCTGGCAAAGGCACTTGGTGCCAGAGTGATAACTACGGTATCTGGTGAGGAAAAGCGTAAGTTTGCAGAGAGACTTGGAGCACACCATGTTATAGACAGGTCTAGTCAGAACATTCTGGAAGAAGTAAAAAGAATCTCAAGGCCAGCTGGAGGAGTGGATATAGTAATTGACCATGTTGGTGCAGCGACTTGCCCCACAAGTGTTGCAGCCCTCAAACAGGGAGGAAGAATGGCAGTCTGCGGAATGACCTCGGGTAACGAGGCAAGCATACCTGTGCGGATGTTTTATACCAAGCAGATAGTGATGACAGGGGCGCTGCTGGGGACAAAGGCACAGCTGCATGAGCTGATAAAGTTTGTAATCAGGAAAAAGATCCGGCCTCTAATAGATTCTACCTTTGAACTGGAGGATGCGAAAGAAGCGCAAAAGAAGATGGAAAGTAACATCCACATGGGCAAGATACTCCTTCGATGCAGAAGATGAGCGCGGTTTTTCGTTTTAGAACAAGGAAATAAGGACACATAGACCGAGATTTGCTGCTGAAGCAGAGACTAACTAGCGGGCACAAGAAGTGGATGCGCAGGCGAGTAGTCGCTTATGCATATAATCTTTTTGGAAGAATCAGATGTACAGCTGTGTGTATGTGTGTGGTCTGATTCTATACCTTGCTTCAGACTCTCCCGGCTGACTCTGTGACTCCTGTCCCGCTGCCATAGCATTGTTGTTATCCATACCCGGGAGACTGAGCAGTTCCATAATGCGGGGGTC
>DATLXY010000329.1:0-3078 GCA_035575335.1 Nitrososphaera sp.
AAGCCGACCTTTGCCGACATGACTGCGCTTGGGCAGAAATATCCTTTCCAGAGGCTCAACCTCGAGGACTCGCTTTCAAAGATCCAGATACCCAAGATAGATAGGTATGCCGACCACATCTTTGTAATCCTGCACTTTCCGACTCCAGACAAGGAGAAGGGCTTCCTCTTCAGCCAGCTTGCAATCTTTATGGGAACCGACTATTTGGTGACCATACATCAAGGCGACCTGAAGCCGCTAGACGAATTGTTCAACATATGCAAGAGCAATGAGCGACAGCGTCAGCTGACTATGGGCAAATCTGCAGGCTTTCTGCTCCACAAGATAATAGATACTCTGGTCGACGAGCTGCTGCACATCCTTATGAAAGTCGTGGGAAATATCGACGATGTAGAAGACAGCGTTTTCGACGAGCGCGTTTCGATTCCACGTCAGATCTCGCTTTTGCGAAGAGAGATCACAACTCTCAGAAGGATAGTGACACCTCTCCGGAGGACAGTAGTCGAGTTATCTAAAGAAGTCCAGCGTTTTTCAAAAGAGGATCTTACTATCTACTTCAAGGACGTCCAAGACCATATCGAAAAGGTGTACGAGACACTTGAAGAGGCTAAAGAGACTGTCGAAATTTACAAGGATACTGACTACATGCTCAGCCAGGAAAAGACAAACAAGATACTCGCCGTGCTCACAATCATATTCACTCTGTCAATCCCTGCCACGGTTGTTGGCGCCTTCTACGGCATGAATATCAACCTTCCAGGTGGTGTGGAAACCGGCCCTTGGACGCAGCTTGGACCTTATACTACGTTGATATTTGTCATAGTCATATCATCCGTCTCTGCCCTTATCATGGTATTTTACTTCAGAAGGCTCGGCTGGATGGAACCTTCTATGTAATTTTTGACGGTTGTATACATAATAGGATAAATACTCGCATAATCTTTTTTTCTGTAATTGGCGGGGAAAGGCGGAGGGGACGTACGTGGATATGTATGCACTCCCCATGACAAACAGTCGGGCTCTCTGCTCGAAAGTTGGAAGAAAAGCGACAATGTCGTTGACATCTACTTTGCTACTGCGACCTTTTCTGACGAGAGCATCCCCTATTTTCCAAACAAGGCGAATCACTATTTGCTGGCATCGTTCAAAGAAATGAATGCAATTCTGGAGGATATCCAGAAATTCAACATGGACCGACTGTCATTTATGTTCAGTTTTTCAAGCCCGCTCTTTGAGCGTGCTGGTGACAGGCTCAACTATGTCTCTCTATACTTTACAAGATATACTAACGAAGATCTAGCGTTGAGCGACCTTGCAAATGCTATTGCGAGGCGCGAGCGCGTGAAGAAGGCTAGTCTCGCTCAGATGCAGCTTTTGGCGTCAGAGCAGCCACGATTTACGTTTCCGTACTCTAAGAATTTGGTAATTCTCGAAGTGGAGGGTGGAAAAACCCACCAGACCGACCAGAAATACTGCGAGCGCACAAGGCGCGACGTAGCGAGAAAGGGTATTGCGCTCAACAACCTAGTCAGCTTTTCAATCCTTGAAAAGCTCAAGTGATCATCTTGCCACTGCTGGCTTTGAAAGCACCAGCTAAATGTCCCAGACAGTGGAAAAATCGTCCTTGAAGTAGGATCCACTGCCACTTCGCGCTGCTCGAATCTATGTAGATTCAGCCTGTGTCAATGCTAGGACTTGTGCGGGCTTCAATTCTTTTCAACTGTAAGTCTGAATGTTCCTTTTTTCTAGCATAAACATTTAAATTCACAATATTTTCTCTAGCCATTGATTTATGAGTAAGCCTATGGATCTTGGTTCACTCAAGGTTGGTTCGTACATCGTTATCGACGGTGAACCGTGCAGAATTGTATCATACGACCACAGCAAGCCTGGCAAGCACGGTTCTGCAAAGGCAAGGATTACTGCAGTAGGAGTCTTTGACGGGAAGCCCCATCCATTTGTAGGTCCTGTATCAACCAAGGTCGAAGTGCCACTGATTGATAAGCGCAACGGACAGATCATTTCAAAGCAAGGCGACACTCTCCAGATAATGGATCTTGAGACCTTTGAAACCTTCGAGACGACCTCCGTTGAGGACGAGATCAAGGAAAAGCTGGCTCAGGCTGACATCCAGGGCCGCGAAGTAGAATATTGGAAGGTTCTAGACAGGATAAAAATAGTGCGGATCAAGGGATAAAAGTTCATACAATAGGACAACAGATCGTCTTCTGTGGATGCTGATGAAGTGAAGGAAGAGCCGGCTGACGTATCAGTTGATGAAGATTATGAGTCCTGAGGCATCCATTTTTACCATCTCATTTTTCACCACGTCCTTCTTAAGCGCGGGTTCAATATAGCATCAAGCGCGTTTCCGATAAGAACGAACACAAGCCCTGTTATGGCGATCATTAATCCTGGCGGCACTATCCACCACCATAGCCCACGAGAAGCCGCGCTGGAAGAATTGGCATCGTGCAATATCTGACCCCACGTCGGTATCGAGGGGTCGCCAAGTCCCAGAAAGCTTACTGCTGATTCTGCGAGGATTGCGCTGGGCACGGCAATTGCAATGCTGGCAAATGTCAGAGGCAGCAGCTGCGGGATAATATGCTTAAAGATTATTTTTGTGTCTGACTGGCCCATCAACTTCGCAGCTTCAACATACTGCATATTCTTCAGCTGGAGCGCTAGGCTCCTGCTTATCTTTGCCATGCCGACCCAGCTGAAAATCACAAGAAAGGCCGTAATAAGGAAGATGCTTCTGCCCATGGTGACTGACAGTATGATTAGCAGGGGCAGTGTGGGAAGCGAGTAAAAGATATCGTTTATCCGCATCAGCCCTTCGTCTGTACGGTTGCCCTTGTATCCAGCAAAGACTCCGTAAATTAGACCGATCAGGACGGCTGCAACTGATACCGTGATTCCGATAAAGAGAGCCACAGGCGCGCCCCAAAGAATGCCAATCGCCAAGTCGCGACGTTGCTCGTCGGTGCCCATAAGACCATAGACCCTGCCACCCACTATTACACCCGAGTCTGTCACGGTGTCCTGTGGGTCAAAAAGGTAGAACGTTTCTCT
>DATLXY010000330.1:0-2350 GCA_035575335.1 Nitrososphaera sp.
ATACGACATGCTTACACACGCGCTTGCAATGGAAAGAATTGGTGAGGAAGGAGCGTCGCTCCGAACTTTCTTTTCAGTCCACACGTCCATAGGGCAGCTTGTTCTGCAGGGGTGGGCAAGTGAGGAGCAGAAAAAGGAATACCTGCCAGATACAGCGACTGGCAAGAGCATTATGGCCTTTGCACTGACCGAACCGGCTGCGGGAAGCGACCCATCCTCCATGGTCACTAAATTCGAAACTAGGGGAGACCACTATGTGCTGAAAGGAAAAAAACACTGGATCGGAAACGGAACACTTGCAACCATTATGACAACCTATGCAAGAGACGTGGATAGCGGTAAGATTTCTGCATTCATTGTCGAACGCGACTTCCCTGGGTTGCGCACAGAAGAGATGAAGGACAAGATGGGGCTTCTTACGGTAAAGAACGCCGAAGTATACTTTGACAACTGCAGAATCCCGAAAAAGAACCTGCTTGGCAAGAAGGGCCAAGGGCTCAGCATTGCATATAGCGCGCTGATAGACGGAAGGCTCGGCGTGGCTGCAGGTGCAATAGGCATCATGACAGACTGTCTTCGTGAATGCATCTCGCACGCAAAGCAAAGAACGCAGCACGGCTCTCCCCTTGCAAAAAAGCAGCTCATACAGGACCACATTGCAAGGATTGCCGTGAGCATCGAAAGTTCCCGCTGGCTAGTGTACAGAGCAGCTGCAGCGAGGCAGAAATTGCACGAATATGTAGAAGGGATCAGTTCTGATGAGCGGCCCTCAAAATTGAATAGGAACAACAAGGAGTATTCCATTCTGAGAGACGAGGCCGACTCTCTGGCGGCCATCGCAAAGTTCCATGCAACCAACTGTGCCTTCGAAGCAGCAAACAGCGCCGTGCAGGTGTTTGGCTCGTTTGGCTATCAAAAGACCGCTAGGGTGGCAAGGCACTTTCTTGACAGCCGTGCGACGATAATCTATGAAGGTGCCAACGAAGTGCTCAAATTAAAGATAGCCTCGCGGTCGCTGGGCGAAGACTACCGGGCATACTAACAGACACAGAGATACAGACAGAATGCGCAGCCGCCAACAGCAGCAGGTGTTCAGCGCTTGCGGCAATCCCTTCTCTCCTAGGTGAGGTTATACCCGCTGGAAATATCAGGCAGCGCTGGCTGTTAAGAGAAGCGATCATCACATCAACGGAGGAAACTCTTGCGTGATTCCGGGAATATTCCGTTGACATTTACATGCGTACTATCAGGATTCCGCAACAACAGCTGAAAATGGATTCATTGAAACTTGGAACCGAGAACCGGCCCGGTCAGTAGTCTGTGCAAGTATAACACCGTTGCGTCCTGTGACTCTTGCACCACCATCGCGATACTTTCCGGTATCCCACGCGGCATGTGTTAACGGAAGCTACTAATAAACGACCACGGTCAAGCAGACGGTTGATATCCCTGAGGATTCGCTTCTTTCTGTCGTTGGATGCTCGCGCTGTTGTCTGACTAGCCAGAGACGACTTGGCTTATTATCTGGATCCCTTCGTTCAACTCTTCTGGAGTGATAGTCAGAGGTGGGATGACTCGGATCACTTTCTGACCGGCTGGGAGCAACAGGAGACCTTTCTTGAATGCCCGCAATAGCTTTTCGTCCCTGCTTTTCTTGCTGTCAAATTCAATTCCAATCATCAGGCCCAGACCTCTCACATCTATTATGCCACCCTTTCCAACAAGCTCCTGCAGAGCCTTCTTGAGCCTGAGCCCCATGGCGTGGGCGTTGTCAAGTAGCCTGTCTTTCTTGATCACTTCGATGATCTTCGCGCCAACTGCCATATCGATCCTGTGTCCTCCGCCCCATGTGCTTGACATGGCGCCTTGCTCCCCAGGGTCGAACTGGCTGTCATATGCCGCCATGCCAACCTGCAGTGCCTTGGCTGCGCTCATAATGTCGGGTATGACTCCGTGGTGCTCAAAAACCCACCACTTACCGGTGCGCCCCATACCAGACTGAATTTCATCCAGTATCAGCGGCACGCCATACTTGTCCGCACACTTGCGCAGGTTCTTGATGAATTTGCTGCTGGCAAAGTTATATCCGCCCTCGCCCTGGACGACTTCGGTCAGTATGAATGCAACTTGGTTTTCAGCAAGCAGTTTCTCAGCCGCATCGATCTCCGGATCCGAGTCGCTTGTGCAGAACTTTATCCTCATGACAGGTAGCTCAGGGAAACCCTTTTTCTGAACTGGCTTGCTAAAGGTGAAAGAGAGCGCTCCAAGCGTTCTCCCGTGGAACGCGCCGATACACGACACGCCGGGCAGCGCTGAAGGTGTGGTCGTCGACATCTTCCTGTATGCGATC
>DATLXY010000331.1:0-2793 GCA_035575335.1 Nitrososphaera sp.
CCGCCGATGGGAGCCCTGTAAGCCATACTACACAGCCTTCCATGGTTCGCCTTTGAACATACTCTGGCGGTTATTAACATTGTGCAAAATTTCTAAAGGTGATGTACTGTAGCGGTACCTTGACAGGGACTTGGAGCGGGAGTCCACAAATGTCAAGCCTGCTGGCGCCACAGTTCGCTGTCAGCTGAATTTTGGATCAGCGTACGAATAATTACCATAGTCGACGACCATTCTTGCAATCTCGTCCTCCGTCCCAGGTCTCATTGCCTAGTTCCACCCACTGTTGAACCATTGCTCTATCAGGTTCACCTCGTCAAAGTCGTCGTTACCATTCTCGGTTATCCACATCTTGCCTGTCACCGGATCAAAAGCTATCCCAAAGTTGTTCCTGATGCCAACGGCATAGTACGGTACCCCGCCTCGACAGGCATTATGACGCTGGTGTTAGGAAAGAGCTCTCCTCCTACGTTGTTCTGCAGCAATCCGTACCGGCCCGTGTAACCTACGACCATGTAGACCGTGCCGTCCAGTGCCACTGCCATGGCGCCGCCGTTGTGGTAAGGCCGGCTCGCAGGCAGATCCTTGACAAGGACTGGATCGACAAGTTCCTGACCATTCCAGGTGTACTTGTAGACACGCTTACTAATCGCGTCGCCTCCATCGCTTGAAGACTCGGTGAAGTAGAGGTAGACTGCTACCCCTGCCAGCTATTCAACATGCCTTGCTCTTCCGCGTTGGCAACGCTGACGTCGAGAGCGAGGCGGCCGTCCAGAACCCCGTTTCTCTCCACGCAGGCCGTTCCGTCGTTCTTTAGCAGGATTAGGAGCGTCTCGTCGTCGACAGACGCGATGCTCGTAGGGTGCTGGAGGTGAGGGATATATTCTTCGACAACAAGATCCGGATCCTTCACCGATGGGAAAAGTGCAGGAACTTGTGCGCTGGCCAGTGGCAGGGCAGCCGCTGCGAGCAGGACAAATATCATGACAGATTTTCACAAACATCCGCTACTAGCAGCAATAGGCTTTGCTCATGACTTAAAATACTTCCGCATCAACGCGGCGAGCGCATATTGAGCAGGTTATATACTTCGGATTGGAAAATATCACTATGCCTGATTATTTTGAAATCGACAGGCTTGTAGAAGACCTTGCCAAGATATACTCTACTGCATGTGCAACATCGTGGTTCAAGATAATGGGCATCAAGCGTCCAACAAGAGAGGAGTTCAGGGCAAAGGTGGCAGAGTTCATGAAGCATTTTGAGTATACGCTCGGAACCTTGCCGCAGACACCAGAAGCAGACCAGTTCCGGGAACACGCAAGGAAGATGCTTGAAAGCGAAACCGCACGCGTGATTGCGGGTGAAAATAAGGAAGTGGAAAAGCGCTACAAGTATTATGTTGACTATGGCTAGATCTCCTTTTGTAATTGCTTGATGAACGACTCCATGAATCTGGTTCGCTCTTTGGCAATTTTCCGCGCTGTCTTTGTGTGCATGGACTTGCTCAGTTTGAGAAGTTTTGTCTGGAAATGATCAAGCGTCCACTCCCTGTCGTCAAGCTCTCTATTCGACCTCCAGAAAGGATCGGCAGGGTTATAGAATGACCTCTTCTCCACGCCCCCAACGCTAAACGTTCTTGCAATCCCTATTGCGCCTAGAGCATCAAGCCTGTCAGCATCTTGAAGTATCTTGCCCTCAAGGGTCAAAGGTACGACCCTCTTCGAGTAGCTATGGGTTCTTATGCAGTAGGATATCCTGTCGATCTTATCCTGCGGGTAGCCGTATCCGCGCAGCCATTTCTCAGCTACGTCAGCACTGTCGTCTGCTGACTTGGACGTTTTGGCGCTTCCCTTGGGATACACTACAAGATCATGCAAGAGCACAGCAAGAAGCAGGATATCCAAGTCCGCACCTTCTTTTTTGCCGATCAGCTCGGCGTTTCTGTATACTCGCATAATGTGCTGGAAATCGTGCGAAGGATCGCGCCCCTCAAGCGCCTCTTCTACCCTTTTCTTGATCTTGTCCAGCACAGTGGACAAGATTTCAATTGCATTAAATAAAAGTAGCTTATTTGATTGCCTTCAGACCTAATTTTTTCAAGACGCACTTGCCTGAGCACATACTTGATGTAAAGGAACGACACTGTCAATTATTAAGTAAAAGCATGACCGCTGCTTGTATGTATAATCAGGCGATGGACGCAGGATCACTATTACCGTTTTTCCTGTGCAACCAAATTGGAACTTGCTCACCAGAACAGGACATCTTTTATTCACTTTTAAAAATGATAACGTTCCATTATATAGGGTACAATGATCTAATTGAGATTTTTCTTCATCGTTCGGAACTGCTAAAAGAGGCCCATATTGACAGCTTTCTAAACGACATCATATCCTCTACCCTATTCCAAACAAGAAGGTCGGCAATTTTTGGATTGACTGGCAGACGATATCCTCTTCTTACTCCTCCTGTGAGCGCGAGTCGCAGATATTTGACTGAGGCAAAACGAGGCCGGATGAGCACGACTAGCAGGTACACAATTGCAAGTTAAAATGTCGATGATCTCGGAACGGGTTTCGAGGAATCCCCCATAAACAACAAAAAACATACTATGAAATTGCTTTTTTAAAGAATTTGTGGATGGACGAACCGTATTGCAGTGCCTTCTTTGGCTTCATCGCGGACTCTTGTGGAACACCTATCGAAAGTGCAGTCTGCCGTAGTATGTGCTTTCTTATCACATCGTCAGGCCCCTTGATCTTTTGATCTATTGGTATAATCTTGGCAAACTCG
>DATLXY010000332.1:0-3313 GCA_035575335.1 Nitrososphaera sp.
CGGAATACCAGAAGGGGAGCTGTATGGCAAACTCCAGCGAGGACAAGACATCGTATACAACGGTAAGAAGATCAGGTCTAGCCAAGTCCTTGGACCGCCGCGCAAAGGGAGAAAGGTGGGAATATCTGGTGACACGAGGCCGACTGACAAGCTGATAAAGTTCTTCAAGGATTGCGATGTGCTTGTATTTGAATCGACTTACAGTCACGACCAGCACCAAAAGGCAATAGAGAACTGGCATTCTACTGCAACTGAGGCAGCTATTGTAGCAAAAAAGGCAGGGGCAGGCAGGCTCTTCCTGACGCACTTTAGCGCACGCTATGATGAAACTTCTTCTCTTGTAAGGGAGGCGGGCGCCATACATCCAAACGTCGAGGCGGCCGAGGATCTCAAGATAGTCGACATTCCTTACAAATAGAATGAATCATTTGTCACTCAAAACAAGACCAAAATTGACTATCGCATACGGCATCAACTAGGGTGTCATTCTAAAATTCGAGCTGATGGACGACAAGTAGGGCCATTTGAAGGCCGATTCCAATCCCCCACAATGCTTCTGACTGCATAGAATAGTGTATCATCATATTCGGGATATTTGATTACACTGCTGACCTATCCTGATCGCTTTGTCCAATATCAAGATGGAATAGCTGCCATATTTGGATTGGTAGCAGGCGTCCCAGTTCGCGCATACGTGGCCTCAGGAAGTTCACTTCAAAGTCCGTCTTGACAGAGAATCGCGTGAATACGAGATGTCAATCGATTTGGGTGACTCTGCATGCTATAACTACTTGCTGGTAAACATGAACAGCGAGAGACTGGTGTCACATATTGAATTTGTTTCCCAGTCCATAGAGCAGGTGATGATTCTCTTCCGCACCATATTCAAGAAGATGGTAGTCTCGACCGTCGCATTCGTAGATTCCCCTGTAACAACCCACAAAAAATGGCGGGTAGCGGCAGTCACAGCTGCCGAGCTTTTACTTGTTTATGACGTAAAAGTCATAGACCGGTATTTGTTCGGGCTCTCTTTGCTTCTTGACAAAGTACTCGATAGTGGCCCAGAACCCGGGGAAGGTCTCGATCATACCTATTACGGGGCACAACATAAGCGTCTGCACGTGGTAAAGAAGCCTCTTAGGCCATCCTATTTTTGAGTACCGCAGGTTCAGGTAAAGCCCGAGCTGGTATGAAGAGATCCAAACCAAGGTAGTAAAGAGCAGTATCGCAGCAGTTCCAAACTCGACAAACGCGCTTCCTGCAGCCGACTGAGACATCGAGTCGATCGCAGAAAGGATAGGGATGTTTCTTGGTATGGATGTCATGACAGAGCTTATCATGTTGATGTCAATTCCAGAAAGCGAAAAGAGCGGCAGTACGTAGGCGTTGATAGAGAGGGCGGTGGACGCCATCGCGGAGGCAAATCCAAGGAACAGGGTCACCGATTTGAACATCAGCTTGTACCGGTGCCAGCGCGGAAATTTACGGAGGTTCTGCAGCGTGCCTAGGAACCATCTGCGCCGCTGGAGAAAGTGATCTCTAAGGTTCAGCGGCGGTTGCTCTAACAAAATGCCGCCATGCCATCCTATGGCCGCTGGCCCGTACTTTTCATATACCTTGTAGCCAAACATCTGATCCTCTGCCAATAACGGTCCAAAGTTCCAGCCTACAGCATCTTCGACGTCGGACCTGACTAGCAAGTTGCTACCATGCATGTGGAGTGGTGGCGGATGTGTCATCTGGGAAACGCAGTCATAACACGTAAATGGCCTTATCGACTCTGCTATAGCAGTCAACCGGTTTGCAGATTCGAACTTGAACGGGTAAAATATTGGACCTTCTGATGCTATTCCTTTCCCCTCTCGTATGAATTTCAATAGAGCAAGAAGCGTCTGGGGAAGAACATAGCTCTCCTCATCCATGTGAAACACCCAATACTTGCTTGAATTCTTGCGATGGAATCGCCTGTGTTCCACCGCATACTGGAGTGCTCGTCCTTTTTTTATGGCGTTTGTACGATAGTCTTTTCTGACTACTACAACTTCACACTTCTCTTTTGCCAATGTAATTATGTCGCCTGGATCATCAGTCACGACCACGATCTGGTAATTCCTAAAGTCTATTCGGCGCGCTGCGTTTTTTATCGAATATATGCCCCGCTTGACCACGGGCGTCTTGGTCGCAGAACGCGTAGTTATCTGAAATATTATCGAAGGGTCGTTGTGTACCCTGCGAAGATCCTTTTCTACAAATATCTTCCTGTTTTTTATTATCTGATAAACAGACACCACGGCAATCGGAACATATGAAAGCCAGAAAAACATGGCCACAACTAGGAAAGGGTTCTCCAGCACAGGAAATCTATAACTTTAATTATTTAATAACGGACGCATTCTAGAATCAGTTTACAGCATTCTCTTGATCTAGAGATTTCTTACCTAAGATTGTTGTCTGGGATTCTAATTTCTAGCAGATATCCCAGTGTTTTGTCTTGTAGAAACGCTAGGTATACCAGCATTTTCTAATTTCTAGAAAAACTAGAGATAATAAAAGAGATTGCCACGTAGTTGCGATGGAATCAGCTGAACAACAAATACATTCTAATGATAATCCAACATATTGCAAACAATGTGAAAGCGAGAATGTAATATTTGATATGATTTCTAGCGAGTTTGTCTGCAGCTCATGCGGCTGTGTTGCCGATGATCGAATATTTCACGCCGACGGCACGTCAGGCACGGTCAATCCATCTGAGTACAGTGACCGAACAAGAACAGGCATGCCGGAATCCCTCGCAATACACCACAAAGGGTTATCAACTCTTATAGGCCTTGATGACACCGACGCGCGAGGTAAGACCCTCGAACCGGCGCAAAAGATGAAGATGCAGAGGCTGCGCACATGGAACAACAGGTCGCAGCTTAATGACTCTATTTCTAGAAACTTGGAAAAGGCTTTGAAATTCCTAAACAACTTTGGTGACAAGCTTTACCTGAGCCAAGCAGTCATGGAAAGTGCCGCGTACATCTATAGAAAGGCCGCGCTCAAAAAACTAGCCAAAGGTAGATCTACATTGGGTCTTGTAGGCGCGGCGCTCTATGCAGCATGTCGGGAGACTGCAACTCCAAAAACAGTGGCAGACGTAGCCGCAGTGTGTAACCTGTCAAGCAAGGACGTGATGGCTCACTACAAATTGATCCTGAGGGAGCTGTCGCTCCAGATGCCGGTGCTGC
Organism: Nitrososphaera sp.; assembly: GCA_035575335.1. Classification (GTDB taxonomy): domain Archaea; phylum Thermoproteota; class Nitrososphaeria; order Nitrososphaerales; family Nitrososphaeraceae; genus Nitrososphaera. Next base: position 3,234 of record DATLXY010000332.1, read on the forward strand.
ACGGCCCGGACTATGTTACTTTGATTGCCAACAGGCTTGACCTGAGCGAGCGCACAAAGAGGGAGGCGATCCGGATCTAT
>DATLXY010000333.1:0-2204 GCA_035575335.1 Nitrososphaera sp.
ATTTCAATTCCAGGAGTTCCAGGCTGGCAGCCACAAATCCTTGGCAGCCGCCAAAAAAGAAGAAGAGGAGGAGCCACGTTGTAATATGGAAGTGGATACAGAAATACGCGGATTGTGCAGATAGATATCGTACTGACAGACGCCTTGTACGTGCAATATTTGTCGACGAGACCTTGCTCTAGATAGATAGATAGACGGCGTTGACTACTGGTGCTGTGGATTGCATACGAACCACCTGCAATGAATACGTGTCTGGCCATGCACCTCTCCGTGAGAGAACAGTTTTACTCTGTTACCACTTCATCAAGCAGTTGTAGAGGAGGAGGAGGAGGTATGGCAGAAAGCCAATATTCACATACAGACGGTGCGAGGTGTTACAATGAGGCTTGCAGCGGGTGGCTGCGCCTATGCCGTTATGTATATGGTACAGAACTAAAGAAGAAGAAGAACCTGATGTAGCGCTTTATCCAGCAGGTCAAGGACAGGACAGAATGCTTCGACGACCACTTTGCATGCAGAAAGAAGAACTGGGATAGGCAGTGCATGTGGAACTGGCTCAGGTTATTCTCTTTCTATATCTGCACATAGACGCAGACAGGATGCGGTTCGTGATGTTTCTAGCTAGGGATGGGGGCTAAGTTAACAGTGCCGTCAGAACCTGTTTATTACCGCTCTCAGGCCATAATATCTCTCTGTTGCCTGCATGGCCATTTCGATTTGTTCGAGAGAGTACCTGTGCGTGACGATCTCTGACAGATCCACAGTTCCATCCGATGCGATCCTGGCGGCATCCCAAAGCATGGATGGGCCGGAGCTGAAAGTACCAGTTATAGAAACCTGGTTATAGTGTAACCAGTTGGGGTCAAGCGCAAACTTTTGATCCGCCGGCATTCCTGCAAACAAGTTGATCACAGAATTCTTGCTTGCGACCTTTGTTGCAAGCTCGAATGCCGAAGGATTGCTTGTCGCGACGACTGTGATGCCTGAGCCATCGCTGCCCGTGAAATCGAGTATGTCGTCAATGATTGCAGTATCCTCACAGCCGGATTGCTGGGGGAAAACAAACACCGAATCTGCTCCCATCGCACTTGCTTTCTGGAGCCGCGCTGGAACTCTGCCTACAAGACCCACCTTGGCACAGGATATTCTCTTGAACAACTGCAGGTGCAAGAGGCCGATTGGGCCATCGCCTATTATGACCACGGGTGTTTCCTTTGCGGGCAGGCCAGTCCGCGACAGGCCGTTAAGACAGCATGCAAGAGGCTCAAGAAGGGCGGCTTCCTCGTCGCTCAGGCGGTCAGGCACCGGCACGAGTCCCCCTATCTTGACTATCTTGTCAGGTATCATAACATACTGTGCAAAGCCCCCGTCAAGGCTTGAGCCGATCTCCTTCGGCGCAGTGCAGAGATTATAGTATCCTTTACGGCAGTAATAACAGCCAAGGCACGGGACCAGAGGACATACTGCCACTCTTGTGCCTGCACTTATGGTGGTTCCGTTTTGAGTTCTGACAGTCTTGAGAATCTCCCCGCAGAGCTCGTGCCCCAGAATCACAGGGGGGTTGACCTTTTTGTGTCCATCTCTAAAAACTCGCACATCGTATCCGCACACCGCGCAAGCATTCACCTTTACTATTGCGTGGTTTCCGCCATTGTTGTTGGTGTGGACGGCCATGGGAACTTCACTTATCGCTATGTTGTTTGGTCCGTGGAAAACTGCAGCAAGCACATACGTCTTTTCTCTATGATAGTAATAAAGGAGTCCCGTTGTCTTTCTGTAAGTTTGTTCAATGATGCTTGTTCTACAACCTAAAAAGAGTTGCAGCTATCTCATTATCATACATGACTAGACTATTTGAACCACATATCCATATGTACTCCCGGACCACGGATGACTATGAAGCAATGTCAAAGGCCGGGATAGAAGTCGTAGTGCAGCCTTCATTCTGGCTAGGCAGCCCACGTACAGGCGTCTCTTCGTTTGAGGACTATTGGGAGCACATGATAAATTTTGAGACAAAGAGGGCAAAGGAATACGGGATAGAGCATTTTGTCTGCATTTCGGTAAACCCAAAGGAAGCCACAGAGCGCCCGCTTGCTTTAGATGCTATTGAGGCGATGAAAAAGTATCTTGATAGAGAAAGGGTCGTCGCAGTGGGAGAGATCGGCTTCAACCTGATAAACGACCTAGAGGAGGAGGTTATG
>DATLXY010000334.1:0-8889 GCA_035575335.1 Nitrososphaera sp.
TTAGCCTCCATCCCTGACCAGAAATAATGTGAACCGCATCCTGTCTGTTCCTATGTCCAGATATAGCAAGAACAGTTTGAGCCAGTTCCACACATGCTTCCTGTTGCAATTCCTCTTTCTGCACGGGCAATAGTCGTCAAAACATTCCGTCCTGTCATTGATATTCTGTATAAACCGCTCCATCAGGCTCTTCTCCTTCTTCAGTTCTGTACCATATACATAGTGGCGTAGCCGGAGCCACCCGCTGCAAGCCTCATTGTTGTACCATCGAGCGCTGTCTCTCTCTGTGTGTGTGCGTGTAAATATTGTGGCTTCCTCCCGTACCTTCTCCTCCTCTACAACTGCTTGAAGAAGTGGTATTATAGCACACGAAAACGGTCCTCTCACGGAACAGGTGCATGGCCAGACACGTATTCATTGCAGGTGGTTCGTATGCAATCCACAGCACCAGTAGTCAACGCCGTCTATCTATCTATCTATCTGGAGCAAGGTCTCGTCGACAAATATTGCACGTACAAGGCGTCTGTCAGTACGATATCTATCTGCACAATCTGCGTATTTCTGGACCCATTTCCAAACAGCAACATAGCTCCTCCTTTTCTTTTCTTTTTTCTTTTCTTTTTTTTGATGTGTGCCAAGGATTTGTCGCTGCCAGCCTGAAACTCCTAGAATTGAAATACACAAGTACAGCCCATATGTGATTACAGCTGGGTCTGTCCTCATCTTTCTTCTCATGTTGCAATGAAGAGCTAGGAGTCCTAGCTTTACGGATTACCCAAAGTTAACAGAGCCCGGCATTCTGGGATTGACTCTAATGCAGGAGGAGAAAAGGCAAGCTAATTTTTAGAGGTAGGTAAGAGCATGCTTTTGATATTCAACCCTGACAGAACCAGAACCGATAACGGAGAACTACCCGTTCATAGAGTTGCCGTTCTTCGTCCAGCATACATTTCGCAATGGAGATAGAGCGACAGACTATGAACGCTGCAAAGAATTCTTGATGAGAAACAAGATTACAATAGAAAGGGAAGTCAACTGGAATGATAGTGCCAAGTCGCTTTACTTTCGAGATCCTGCTGGAAATCTGGTCGAGCTGATAACGGCTTGCCAATGGACGGTGTAAAGCTAATAAAATATAATGTCCTCCTTTCTCCTGTCTACTAATGGCTAAGAGGACTGCAAAGCTCTCGCTGAGAGAACGGTTAGAAGACAAGAACAAGATAATTGTACTTCCCGGCGTTTTCGATGCGCTCAGTGCTCGGATTGCAGAGCAGGTAGGCTTCGACGCGATGTTCCAGACGGGCTATGGCTCATCTGCAGCTCTTCTCGCGATGCCTGACTTTGGCTTCCTCAACGCGGGTGAGACGGTGGATAATGCCAGAAGGATAATCCGCGCGGTCAGTGTCCCGGTGCTTGTTGATGCGGACACCGGCTATGGAAACCCGCTCAACGTTTGGCGCCTCGTGCGGGATCTTGAGAGCTTGGGCGCCGCTGGAATATTCCTGGAAGACCAGGTGTGGCCCAAGAGGTGCGGTCACATGGTGGGGAAAGATGTTATTCCAAAAGACGATTATCTACTAAAGCTCAAGGCGGCAATCGATGCGCGCAGGAGCGAGGACTTTATCATAGTTGCAAGAACCGACGCGCGTGCTCCACTGGGTCTTGAGGAAGCGATCGAACGTGGCAAAGCCTACAAGAAGGCAGGAGCAGACGTAATATTTGTCGAGGCTCCAAGATCAATAGAAGAGTTGAAAAAAGTGGCCGATGAAATCGACGCGCCGCTTGTGGCCAACATGATCGAAGATGGAGTTACACCTACAATGTCTGCGCAGGAATTGTTGAAAATAGGCTACAGGATCGCTGTTTTTCCGCTATCGGCCTTGTACAGTGCAACGTACGCGATGAGGGAAGTTCTGACTGAGTTGAAAAATACAGGTGAGACAAAAAGGACTCGCAAAATGATGGTCACTTTCAAGGACTTTAACCGGCTTGTCGACTTGGACAACTATATGAGCCTTGAAAAAAGGTATGCCTGACAGACATTTTTCATAGTGGAATCCTCTGAAATCGGTAAATAGAATCAACCGGATTGTTAGCACGTGGGTCTCCGAGTAGCGGTAGTTATACCTGCGAGGAACGAGGAGGGCTTTATTGGGAAGACGTTGGAGGCGCTTTTTAACCAGCACACTAAGCCAATCAGGGTCATAGTAGTGAATGATGGTTCTGCAGACAGAACTGCCGGGATCGCATCCGCGGCCGGCGCAGAAGTTGTCGATATGCCTGACAGAGGATTCAACGTGCAGGGCACGCCGGTTCTTGCTGGTGTTATAAACCGCGGTCTGGCTCGTATCGAAGAAGGATACAACTTTGAAGGTCCAGATGATTACGTACTGATACTGGGAGCAGACCATATTCTGCCTCCTCACTATATAACTGCTGTGCTCGACGCAATGTCGGAGAACAAAAGGCTGGTATTGTGCTCCGGCGTAATCGAGGGCGAACGCAGCATAGTCCCTCGCGGCTCTGGCAGGGTTGTCAGGGCGGATTTCTGGAAGAGCATTGGCTTCCGATATCCAGAAAATTATGGTTTTGAAACATACCTTGTACTGAAGGCCCAGCAACTAGGATATGAGGTCAAGGTGCTAAAAAATCTTAAAACCTCTACACTCCGCAAGACGGGCAAAAATTACAAGAAAAATGTCTATGTTTCATACGGCAAGTCGCTCAAAGCTCTTGGCTACAGCAAGCTATATTCCGCAGCAAGGATTGGTCTTGTGTTTCTCAAGAATCCAAGGGGCGGCTTTCACATGCTCAGAGGTTACTTTAGTAAAGACGTCCAGACCTACGACCCAGAACTGCGCTCATTTCTTAGCAGCATACAACATCAACGCATCAAGCGATATGTCACAAATCCGATCAAGGCCCTAAGTGAAACTGTATAGAAATGAACATCCTACATCTATGGGATCAAGCAGGGGTTGCCTGCATACTTGCCAAGTATCATCGGAGGATTGGCCACAACGTCAAGATCCTGAAGCGGGCAGGATACGACCCCTTTAAGATCTTCCAATTTTATCAAGAACCATTGCTTGACATGGACGGCAAGGGTTTTCTTAAGCACGCTGTCAAAGAGGCTGCAAAATACGATGTGGTGCATGTCCATTCTGTTTACAAGATAATACCGGACCTACGAAGAAAATATCCTGACAAGAAATTAGTTCTTCACTACCATGGCTCCGAGATAAGAGACAAAAACAACGATCCTGTTAGAAGAGCGGCGGAAAGCAAAGTAGACATTATCATTGGGTCCACCCAAGACCTCCAGGAATTTGTCAATGACATGGTTTATGTGCCAAACCCCGTCGATACTGAGCATTTTACTTCCGGAAATGTCACCGGTGACAGGGCATTTACGATCAAATCGGCCAAGGGTGATGCGCAAAGGGTTCTGAACTATCTAGAGAGCAACAACATCTGGATGCAGCTAGACATCATAGATCGGGAAGCTAACCCAATTTCGTATTCAGAGATCCCGACCTTTCTCAAGCGGTACCGAACATATGTGGATATCAAATACGTTGATGGCATTCTCTTGCATGCAATGAGCAAGACTGGCTTGGAATCACTTGCATGTGGTTTGACCGTGCTCAATTATGAACTGAAACTCTTACATGGTCTTCCAAAGGATCATTTTCCCGAGGTTGTAGCAAGCAAACTACTTGGCATCTATGAAAGCATTGCTTAGTTAGCTTCAGTGTCTGTTTTTTTCTTGACATCATCCTTGGGATGTTTCTTGATGATCTTTTCCAGCATTTTTTGCATTTCTGTTTGCTCTTTTTCAGAAACTTTGCCTTGTAGGAGACGAATCATAAACAACCATAACTTAGCCTGCACGACGTTTTCGCTAAACATAGCCTCCTGTTCCACCTTCCATTGCGTCTTCCGATGCCAGTATCCTATGATTATTGCAAGTGGCACATAGGCTGTAATAAACACTATCGCGAAGACCCACAAATTAGGAAAGACGGCGTTTAGTGCCGGAATTCTGTCTATTAACAGCGAATATTGTATGGTAATAAAGTTAAGAAAGGTCATTGCAAATACTAGATAAATCGTATGACCTTGTCTAAAGTCAAGCCAGCGCCGCCTAACCCAAGAATTTCTTTTCCTGTAAAAAGGCACCATTGTCTTTTCATTCGGACATCGTATAACACTTGTGGAAAAACCGTTATACATTATCTTATACCAACATCTTCTATTGAAAACATTGGCTCTTTTGTGCTGTTAAATGTTATAAGGTAGGCTGGTTTTCCCTTTTTTACAATCGCTTCTGCAAGTGCCTGTGGATTATCTGAAAAACGGTACGTCCTCTCTTCTTTAAGATGGAGCTTCATGAACCCTCACCAATGTTTTTCACCCACAATCACTGCATCGTGCTCAGTATTCTGATTTATCCATTTAATAGACGACAGAATCTCGTCGTTTTCACGGATATCTACTGAATTGAACTGCATTGTGACAGGACTAAAGTTCTCGATACTTTGCCGAGCAATCCCGTATAACACAAATGGGCTATCGTATGGCATTACCGCATAAGCCATACCGATTGCTGCAAATACTAAGAGGATAGAACAGGAGGCCATCACAGCAACTCGCCTCCTCAAGTCTCTGATGATATATAATATACCATAGCCGGCAAAGATAGCGAGAAAGATGCCCGCGACAATTGTCCATCTGTCAGCCACAAGTTGAATTGCGGTTGGAAATACCAGCCACGAAAAGGCGCCGGCCAGTGAGACAAGTAGCGGCACTTTTAGCAGCCAGTCGTTTGTTCGCAAAAATCCGATAACTGCCGGTGCTACTAGCAAGCCGTTTGCAACTGCAAACAGAATCAACAGGTTTTGAGCGTTGTAAAAACTGACTGTCTCATCTGGTGGTGCTCCGACATTGTTCCCGCTTACATTCGTGCTTGTTAGAGAAGAATAACTGACCAAGAAGAGAATAACGAACACTCCAGTAGCAAAGGCAGAGACTACACTCGAGTCTTTTCGCCGGGTAATAACTGCGTACATTATCAGCGATATGCATAGCAGCGCACCGATCATTCTATCCGCCGCGACCGTAATCCCTGCAAGTGCTAGAACTAGAATGGTTTCTCTCAATCCCTTGTTCTTGGAAAGCAGCGCAAATACACACATCATTGTAGTCAAAGCAAAGATGTCTCTGTGCAAATCCCATGCAGTCCTGAGGACTGCCATGGTGAAAACAGCAAAAATCGCGAGAAAGACACTTTCGATAACGCCAAGCCGCAATAATGACCTTCCAAGAAAGTAGAGCGACGCCCCAAACGCCCCAAACATTGCAATTGCCACTCCTGTGACAACCGAATGAGCACCGATGCCTGTCGCAAGCTGTACTAGATCGAGGAATAGTACATACAATGGGAATTGATTCGCTACAGTAGGCCACTCCTCTTCAAGATTTTCAACAACAGGGATATAGTAGTTGATGACATCATATCCTATGGGGTGAGGATACGCCGCCAGTTCAGGGACGGTTCTCAACATTACACACAAGACGAATACTATCACTACGCCATGCTTTTCGCTAGCAAACAGTTTGTACCATGAAAGTGAACAACTTATCCACAATCAAATTTAAAAGGACAACATACCTTTTCTCGGTTATTGACTGCAAGAACGGGAGGCAAAAAATCCCAGTGTACATGAAGATCAGGTAGAAGTACTGAAGAAAATTCTTGCCGAGCTGCAAACGCTTAACGCAAACATTGCGAATATAGCATCAAGACTTTCAATGTCAGGAGAGCGCTCCCTGACTGAAGATGAAAGGTTCGACGACGAAGAATTGCAGGATTACGAATAGCTATTCATAGGCACTTCGATACTCTTGGAGCATGGTTTGCTTCATGTTTTCTACAAGATCTTGCATCTCTTTACTATCATTCAGCTCGTTTTTTCGTTTTGGGTGGATTCCAAGCGAATCAAGTTCATTGAACCAGTAACCATAATCATTGCTATCTTTGTCACCATAGTCTTCCTCTTCTTTTGAATGCATCGATATCGGGAAAGATGACAAATGATATATGAGGTGTCGAAAATTTAGCTGTCTCCGAACCTCATTATTTTCCGGCCTACATTTTGCCGGCTTCTTTCAAACGCATACTCATTCTTGCCTCTCCGTCGCGGAAGCGTTTCTTTTCATCAGGAGTTTTCAAATCAAGCTGAGGAACTTCTGTTGGTTTGCCATTCTTGTCAAGAGCCACCATCGTCACAAATGCCGTACCTGTCCTTACCCTTGTCCCATCATCTAGGTTCTCTGACTCGATCGTCACTTCAACTTCCATCGATGACCTCTTGACATAATTTATTCTGGCAGATAGTATAAGTGCGTGACCGACGTAGACTGGCTTCAAAAAGGTCATTCTATCGATGCTGGCAGTAACGCAGTTTGTGTGCCTTGCGTGCCGCTTTGCTGCTATCCCTGCGGCAAGATCCACGTACTTCATTATGACTCCTCCAAAGACATTGCCCTTAGGGTTGGCATCTGAAGGCATCATCATAATTGTCATTTCCGTCTTTGATTCTTCTGGACTTTTCTTATTCAACAAGACTTTTGAGCATCTTTTCTTGCTATAAAGCATTTACCAGCCTTGTCATCTTGTCCAGGCTGACCTCGAATCCAAAGCGCTTTTCTTCTCTTTTCATGTTGCGGTACATGCTCATCATGAGCTTCATGTGCCTAATTGTGCTCAGCTTACCGTCCATCTTTAGACGTACTATGCGATAAACATCATCATAATAGTCGAACCGATCAAGCACTCTTTTCCGGTATAACTTAGAGTCGAACTTTTCCCCCTCGCTTCTGTCAAGAACGTCTAAGAAAATTTCACAGCAAATAAGCGAGGGGATTATACCTTCTCCGAGCATTGGAAAAACACAACCAATTGACTCGCCGACACCGATTATGTTGGTATCGAAAAATGGTTCCATGCGCTTTGGTGGGGCAAGCCTGATAGGTCTTCCGATCTTTTTCACTACCCTTGCTTCTGGATGCTCTTTCAAAAATTCTTCAATGCCGTAGTACTTTCTCTGCACGTCCCCGGCTCCCATATATCCTCTCCCTTTGTCAAGGGGAAAATACCAAAAGTATCCTTTGGCGCCTTTGTAACCGATGACATAAAATTCGTCAACGCCCTTTACGTTTTCTACCAGATATTCGTATGCAGGAATCAAAAAATCCTCCTTTGATTTTGGCAAGAGCGTTCTGTGTAGGCCAGTACAATCGAGGACGTAATCATACGCGTCAAAAGGAAAGGTTTCAAGAGTTACCTTAACACCATAATTTATCTTGATGTCTCTCAGGAGATCGTTTTCCCATCTTTGTTTGTCATACGTCACCAATCCCTTGAGATCCAGGTACTCTCTGTTGTCATTCGGCAGCTCCATTCTGAGCCGCTGACCAACATGGAGAACATACTGTGCAAAGTCGAGGCCAGCCTTCTCTGAAAACTTCTCAAGCATATACCTCGATGCGCCCCACGCACAAACGGGCCAATGGAGTTCTTTCTTGGCAGCTTCAAAGATTTCTACATCATGGCCGCGTCTTTGAAGCATATTGCCAAGGTAGCTCCCAGCAACTCCTGCACCCGCTATTGCAAAACGCATCCACTTTCAATGCGTTCAAGTTTACTTATAATCCTTGTTAGTTTCGTCTGTATACCTGTCCGCAACCCTGTATCGCGCATACTTGTCATCTGGCGAATACTTCGGTGGGTGAGGATTGATGGTAGAAGACTTGCATTTTGGACATTCTTGTTTCATTGTATAAGTATTGCAATCTGGGCACTTTCGCAAGAGGTGTTTCACGTTTCCTAACCAGCCTGGTGTGACTTCTTCGATTCTTCACGCATAAAATTAAAGGAGCCGTGCTGTTTTTCGATGGCAGAGCGAACCTTCTCAACTGCATTATTCATCGACTTTTCGGCAACTTTAAAGTTCTCGGCAGTCACTACGATCCTATATCGCGGTGCGCCGACGTAGGTGACGGTAGTAGTAGCACCACCCCTAGTACCTTCCACTCCTGAAAGGACGTTCTTGATTATCTCGATGCCATCAGGCTTTTTGGAGGAAATTTCCAGTATTCCTCTGACTTCTACCTGAGGGATCTGGATCTTCTTACTCTCTTCTTGGATCGCGGCCTTGACTTCCGGAGCCAGATCGATGTTCTGGATGGCCTCTGGGCCTTTCCTTGCGACTGCTTCAAAAGCATCGTAAACATAATCGTATTTCTGCAGTATCTTTTCTTCTATTTCCGCCACCTGTTCATTTGAAAGATTCAACTTTGACTTGATAAATTCCATGAATGCAGTCGCTTTCTCATTCTTCTTTACTTCTATCAGCTTGGATTTGCGTTCTTCGCCGGAGACCTGTTTGAGAGAAGTGTCGACCTCTCCCCTCGACTTGTTGACTCTGATGACCTTTAGGACTGCTTTCTGCTTTGGTCTGACATAGCGTTCGATGTTTCTAATCCAGCCAGTCGCGATCTCAGAGATGTGCAAAAAACCTGTCATGTTGTTGTATTCATCAAGCGTGACGTATGCGCCATGCCCAGTGACCTCCTTAACGGTAGCGATGACAATCTCTCCCTCTTCAGGAAGTCTCTGAACTTCGTCAGTAGCAGTCATTTTCTGAATGTTACGTTACACGGAGCAAATGGCATACTTTAAGGTTGCTCCACGGTAGGGCGTCAGTGGATTTTTTGGCGGATGTGAAGTATTAGGTCGTCGTTTGCTACGTGTTGGTCGTGCCGATTGTTCTCAACATTCGTGATCCGTAACTCAAGTCGATCCCCTCGTCGTATATTGCACTG
>DATLXY010000335.1:0-3182 GCA_035575335.1 Nitrososphaera sp.
ACGATGGTAGTAATAGTAATTCAGCAGTACCCATAGATTGTACAGGAGAACGGCGAGATAGAAGTACAGGATTCGCAATGATTGCAGCTTTGACGTCATCGTCCTTGCAAGGAACTTGTTTATCATCCTCTGTAGGATGTCTCTCTCATTTCCACCACTCCACACAACATCTCTTCCAAAACAACGTCCTTATCCTCCTTGGCTTCAAGTAGGTGTTGGTGACAAAAAATACAAACAGCAACACTGACAGTCTCCTTGGATAGCAGCAGAGCCGTGCGATTTGCCAGACGAATTCTTCTTTAGCCTGATTGCAGCTTCAATACCGCGGTCAGAAAGATAACGGAAACTCTCTTGCTGTCGTATGTACGTACGTGCGTACATATATACATACGTACGTAAACGCACCACCGCCTGCCAGTACACGTCTAACACCACCACCAGCGTCGTTGTTTTCAGATGTTCCTTTGACCAGCTTTTTCAGTACATTGCCGTCGTGTACCTCCTCCTCCTCGCTTGTTACTTCCATTGCCACAAAACCTTCTTTTTCCCCGATGTCACAACTGCCACACACATATGTGTTGTATCTTGTTCAGGTAGCCCCTGCGTACATGCCAGTACCTGTTGTGGCCCATCAGTTTTCTCCTGGCACGGTTGACTACCTTGATACCTGTACTCCTGTCAAGTGCGATTACGATGTCGCTGTTGCCAGCTCTTTCGTTTATCTTGATGTTTGGACTGTTGATCTGCCGGCACATAAAGGGTGTGCGTGTGTGCGCATGCTGTAGTCTAGGATTGACGGTTTACTGTTGACGATTTGGCATGCGCCTTGACAACACCTTCTTCAGTAGTAGTCTGTCTCTGTACGGCAGGTGGAAAAAATACGCCAGCATGTACCCCAGCAGCTGGACAAAGGAGTGAGGGTATTACCTGAATGATATGCGTATGTGCGTGTGTGCGCGTATGTGCCTTCCTTGCCTTCGCTCATCTTTTCCAGCCCATCATCATGCCAGCCATCGATTAAATCAAGGTCAATCATCACTTCGCCCCGCTTGACCATGGATTCATTGTAAGTACCACCATTTGTTGACCGGGTATAGAAGCGAATGACAAAAGAAGGCCAAACTAAATACAGCTCGTCAAACCTCCTTGACAGAGTGGTCAGTTGTGCAACAACACAGTCCACAACCATATTATTCTTTAAGAAGGCAACATGCGATTTAACCGGCAAGTTTGCCTGTAATACACTGCAGCATTACGCCTTAGAAAGGATGTGTTTGTTACTTTATGACCACTGCATCATAGATCACACATATTGCGAATCGTGCTTGGCCCATTGCGCGTGGGGGAAAGATCGGTCGATTGTGTCGACAGTATTTTCCTCCATGATCGCTGTAATGTTCGATAGCTGAGGACCTGCAGATATGTAAGAATTGTTGCTTGGAGGATTATCCCGCCATATTGTAAATCATGGCAGAGCGGTTGCAATGCTTCTGTTAGACTAACTCAAAAACTAGAATAAGAGACTGTTGGTTTTTCTATAACAAGAAGACTTCAAAATATTATACAATCCTTAACTTCGGTTTCTTATCATTTGTTGCATGATTGAAAGAAGATCAGTTTTTGCAGCCATGATAGTAGGGGCGTTGGCTTTAACAATCCTTGGAACCACCGCCGGCTCTTTCGCACAGGATGCAAACCAAACACAAACCCAAACCCCATCAGCAAGTATGAACGCAACAACCAGCATGCCAGATGGAAATACAACTATAGCTTCAAGCAACAATACGCTTTCCGGAATAATAGCGAGTCTTCAGGCTGACCGAGCTGCCGCACCCACATGGATAGCTGGCGGGAACTGGACTCTTGAATCAAACGGAGACCTGTTTACAAACGAAACACAGGCAAACGTCACCAATTTCCAGGCGACCATTCACATGATACTTGTCGCAAATGGCACGGCAGGGCACGGACATGTAATCTCTAACTTTAGACAGACAAATATTACGCACCTTGGAGGGAATGTCACCATAATCGACGGCACATTTGCTGTAACTCTGGATGGCGAACCGCGTGAGAATGTGCATGGATTTATCACTCTCGAAAATAGCAAGATAGCGATCTGGATAAACCCTGTAGAGAGCGATAACCACTTTGGGATCACTCCGGTTTACGGAATGATATTGGGCCCAGAGCAGACCTTGGAACATGAAAAGATGAGAACGATGCAACAGAACGCGACAAGCGCTGCTATACCTGGCGGCCAAAACACGACTGCAGGGCCGTAATATTTGGCTTCCAATTCGTGATCCAGCAAGGCTAAGGCAAATCCCTACTTTCTTTTTTTAACCTCCTTATCTTTATCGCAACTGCTGCAACTAGGCCGATGAAGGCTGCCCGGAGCGCTTTAATGACATTCCCATTTCATTCACTGAGGTGACTGCTGATTATGCGCACCTATTTTTGCAATGCAGTGCAGACACGCAATCGTATATCTTTCATTCAACCTTAAGGATCCACACCGCAGAAATCCACCAAGACGATCCTGCCCTAGATGTCTGTGGAATCACATAACCATAACACCAGAACAGCCATCTGTCAGGGCGGTACCCTTATTTCTGAGTCCTACTGGGCTACAACAGGTTCAGTGCCGGTTGCCGGCGAGTGATCATTCCTCTGAAATTGAAGAAGTGTCCGGTCCTGTGTAACATTGAATTCCAGTGACTTGATTTTGCTTCTGTAGTATAGGATCTTTTTTCCGCTGTCGTCGATGTCTATTCTCTCAAGCGATATAATTCCCATGTCTTGCAATCTTCTAATCTTCTTGTAGGTTGAGCTCAGCGGTAATCTGTTCTCCATTGCAATTTGCATAACGTTCTTGGCGCTTCCAATAGTCGATAGTACAATCTTGAAGGACACGTTATCAACAAGCTCTTGAAGTATCGGAAGCGCTTGATCATGGTTGTCGAACATTATTGCATTCATCATAAATTAGGCATACCTAATTAGGTTACCCTAATATTTAAACGCTCTTTTCAAAGGTTCTCCTATATCCCTTCCCTGATCTTCCTTTTATCCTTGCTTGACGAGCATTCTCCTATTCGCGCCTAGTATATGCGCACTGTGGCTTTACGCGAGCCTCTGGCCTAACCTGTCAATGGCGTCCTCAGTACAACAGGAGACGC
>DATLXY010000336.1:0-6348 GCA_035575335.1 Nitrososphaera sp.
AGTCACGGACCCGGTCGAATCATTGCAGACTCGCTGAAGGTGCGTATGTTGTTCTGGCTGCTATTCTTGCGTTCATACCTGATATCATAGAAGGAGGGCGTATGGGATGACTGAAATTTTGATCTACTGTATAGAATGTGGATTTTCTTTGGTTCCCCTACCCTTCATTTGCTAAAGAACTCGTACAATTACTTCAGAGGCAGAGAATATCGCGAGCCCAAACCCTGCAGCATCCATTTGAATCACGCATTTTTACTTTGAGCCCTGAAATACTTTCCACGGTTTTCGAGGGAGTTGAATTACAAATATCACGAAATGGCAGAAAAAAGCGATCGACGAGTAGGTTCAGTCGTTACTACCAGCTTTGCCACCAGCTTCCGCGATTTACATGGGCCCGCGACAAAGTAGCCAGTGCCTTCGATAATTGCTAGAGCAATAGATCTATTAGGACTATTCAGATGCTTCTTCGTCGTAGGATTCTTTTTCCTCTGGATCCGCCTCGACCCAGGTATCATATTGCGAGGGTTTTTGCACCTTCCTAGCGAACACGAGATATGTGGTATGCCCTATCATCCTCATAGAAGGCCGGGTCATACCTTCCCTCGCCTCGATGTTACGGATCATGAGCTCGACACAGTCGATGTCTGCATAGCCTGCACGCTTTAACTCAGTAGCCGTCTTTTCGACCTGGTTCATGGTCGGGCAGATGGCGACTAATGCGCCGCTGCCCTTGAGCGCTTCGTGTACTTGGCCCACAACTGTCCAAGGGTCTCCAAGATCGACGACTGCAACGTCTGCATCCCGGATCTCTACTCCTTGGTGGGGGTCATGCAAGTGGAGCGTGACGTACTGCGACATACCGGCCTTCTCCAAGTTTCGTTTGGCAGTCTCCATGAACTCCGGATTGACGTCGAAACTGTAAATGTGACCATCTGGTTTGACAATGCTTGCCATAAACGTGGCGAGGGCGCCGCTGCCTGTCCCTATCTCGAGCACCTTCGATCCGTTTTTGAGACCGGTGCGGGCGGCGATGTAACCCAGATCCTTTGGATAGACAATTTGTGTCCTGCGTTCGGACTTCATGATAAAATCGTGAATCGTAGGTTCGATGAGAAAGATCAGCTTACCCTCGGTAGTCCTGACGGCCGATCCGTAATCCATGCCGATGGTAGCTGAAACGTCGATTATTCCAAGGTGGGTGTGAAGCTTCTTATTCCGTGTGACCCTGGCAAGCCACTTCTTACGTGATGTATGGAATAACATCACATACGATCCTTCTTCGATCTTGGCCAAGATATGATGCAGATACGTAGCTAAACAAAGGGGATAAAAATCAATCTAAGAAAACCATTACATTTCAGATCCTGTTGACAATAATTGATGTTACACCATGACGGTGCCCCTCTTGTGCGGTAGAGGGATGGAGACCCACCGCGCACCAAGACCAGACGCCAGTGAACAAAAGACCTACATCCCAAGGAGATGGAGGCGTAAACTACCCGCAATAATCTAGTATTCACAGTACCTGAGGATCATCATTCCCCTATAGCGGCAAGAACCTGCTACCAAAGCCGCAAGATTATAACAAAAAAGCTAGGTGAAAAAAGTCGAAGCTAAGCCGACACCCTAACGGCTACTACTAGTGATTTTCGTATTCTTTTACATCCGGTCAAGTGCTGTTATTCCAAGCGCGATAAGCGCGTTTTTCAGTGTAATTCCAAACGCCTTCACCAGAGCAAGCCTGGCTGCCCTTAACTCAACATCGGCCTCCTTTAACACTGGCACTTTCTCGTAAAAGATGTTGAACGCAGTCGCAAGATTGTACGAATAGCGCGCAAGTGACTTGGGCGACAGAGACCTCACCGAATCTTCAACTACAAGGTCCATCTTAGCTATTTCCTTTATCAGTGCAATTTCAGATTCATGTGTCAGTTTGTCGAAGGCAAAGCTGACCCCCGAAATGCTCTGGCCGGACTTTTCCAGTATACGTCGAGACCGCGCATAGGCATACTGTAGATACGGACCGGTGTCACCCTCAAGACTCAAAGATTCTTTGATGTCAAATGTGATTATCTTGTCCAGATCCTGCCTGATCATATTATACCGGATTGCGGAAATCGCTATGTCCTCTGCTATAGCATGTAGCAGTCCCTCGGCAAAATCGGGGTTCCGGGCCTTAACCTCTTCATAGGCCTTGGCATGCAGGACATCAAGCACATAGTCGGCACTGACATAGATGCCTTTCCTTCCTGACATGTGCATGAACTGCCTGTCGCCGATATCGATTCCTAACGCCTTGGCTGTTTCTGAGCTGAGGGTCACGGCCTCATATCCGAGGTGGAAATATTGCTTGTTTTTCGACCCGATCTTTGAGAGCACCTGCGATACTATCCTCTGAAGACGGGCCTGACGCGAATCGATTATCGTTATCACTCGCTCGCCTCCGGTGAACTCCTTCCCACCTGGTTGGCCGTCTAGCGTAGTGGCATAAAGGGTCGAGCCGTCCCACTGCTTGACAAACTCCTCATACGAAAAAGGATCGTCCACTAGACCGAGTTTCCATGCTGCGTATGGAATATCCTTTGCCATGTAAGTGGCAGTTCCATCGCTTCTTACCAGCACCTTGTCCTCCTCGTCCTTTGCCTCTATCACCCAGCAGCCTTTGTTCTTACCCTCTTCTTCGAAATGTGCGACCCCGTTTTCCTTTAGTAGATCAAATGTCTTGCTCCAGAGTCTTGAGACAACAATATGCGACTCGAAATTCAGCAAGTCATAACGAGCCTTCATTCGCCAGCATGTTTTCAACTGCTCGTTTAACACACGCCTGGTAATGCGAGCGGCAAATTGCGCAATCTCCGACTTGCCTTCCTCTATTTCTTTGAGGACCTGCTTCCGTTTCTCTGCAAGCCGAGCGTCTTTTTGATACAATTCGTTTATCTTGACATACACCTCGTCTCCGCAATAGTGGTCAAACTTTTTGCCGTCCGCTGGCTCCACTGCAAATCCAGCGAACTTGAAGCCAACTACAATGTCTGCCACTTGAAGGCCTGAATCGTCGACATAGTTGAGCACAGTCACTCGGTGGTTAGTGGCCTTCATTATCCGGTAAAGGGTATCTCCGAGTATCACATTGCGCATGTGCCCGACGTGCAACGCCTTGTTGGGGTTGACGCTTGTGTGCTCGATGATAATGTGGCGGCCATGGCCGGAATCAGGGTAGCCGTAATTTTCGGGATTACTCAGCACCTGTTCAAGTGTGGCCGGCGATAACCGCGAGTAATTAGCCCTGAAGTTGATGTGTCCCCCTGCGGGCTCGACCGCCAGAACATGTGTGCCGCCAATATGCGGTCTTGTTAAGTCTGCCAGTTCTGCAGCTATCTTTTGCGGTGCTTTTCTCGCATGTTTTGCTAGAAGAAATGCTGCGTTACATGAAAGGTCGCCAAACTCCTTTTGCGGAGGCTCTGACAGGTCAAACTGTACAGCGGGATAGCCTGCGTCGCTGATAACTCGCTCAACCAGCGATCTCACTTCGTTGTGAAGTAGTCTAAAGGTCACTTGGGTACCCTCACTCCTAGAAAGTTGAGTGCGACGTGATCGATCGCTTCTTCGAGCCCCTCCCCCGCCTTTCCCGCTACTACATAGGATGCCCTTTTCTTGACACTTTCCTCTGCGTGACCCAGTGCGATACTGTATCCACAGATGCCATACATCGGCACATCAGTTTCGCTGTCACCTATGGCGACGGCATCCTCGGGATCCACCTTGAGCATCTTCAGCGCTTCTTTCAATCCGGCCGCCTTGTCGACACCTTTTTCGTTTATGTGAATAGCATACTTGCTGTCTGACAGATAAATGGGCAAGCCATGCTCGTCCAAAATCTTTTGACCCTCTTTCAGGTCAAAAGTCCTGAGCATGACGACTTCAGTCATCCTCGGAAATACTGGTTTTATCTGGATACCATCAATGTTCTTTTTCAATACTTCGTAGCCCTCCATGCACCTATCCTTGCTTGCCAGAAGTTTGTGCTCTTGCGGAGCCACTGTTATCGCGCCACCATTTTCGCCAACCGCGATTCTCGTTGTACCGCCAAAAACCGCAAGGACGAATGCCTCGATTGACGACCTGCCGGTCACGTAAATTACATTATAGCCCATCTTCTCAAGATAGCGCAGTTTTGCAAGCGCGCCTAGGTGTATCATCCCGCCGCCGTTTTCGGTAAGAGTGCCGTCGATATCTATTGCAAAGACCTTGATTCCCAAGCGTTGGAATAAAGCTGGATTCGAATGTTATAAGTGTAAGGTCTACACCATGTCGGTTGTGACCGAACCTTTCAGCAAGTCGGCGATGTCCTTTGAAGTGATCATCATCGCTGCTGTGGTTGTAGAAGGCGCCGCCATTTGTGCAACTTCTAATGTAGGTGTGATTGTCACGTCTTTTCCGCGAGGCTTTGTCCTACCCGGCCCCCTTATCCTCCTGTCAGTCAGTGACTTTTGGCGCTTGACGTCTACTTTGATCTTGAATCCATAGTGCCCATGATTGCTCCATTTGTCCACTTCGATAATATCGCCACTGCCAACCAACCTATCACCTTCGGGCGTAACAACTGTAAAATCAGTTCTGTCGCCCTTCTTTATGGTTGAGATCTTTTCATAGAAATGATGCCAGTCAAGGGGGTTTGTCACCAGCGCCTGTACTGTTAACAAATCTCCGACCGAAACTTCCTTGATGTAGCTAGACAAGATTTCGATGTTGCACAGCTTTGCATACACACTAGTCTAAGCGAATCCCTTGAATAAATAACTTATGGATATAGGTCCTATGGTTTACAATAAGCCTGTATTTTTTCTTTTCTGCTATGGATAGTATACGCTTTTTGTTATTTTGATATAATATTTATGCTCCGCTAAAACCTAGCAGTTAGCCCTATTTCATCGTCCTTGTCTTTGCAAGTGCCCCTGTGTTCAGATAACGCAAACTAGCAACCTTCGTCCAAGGCCTGTCAGGGAGTTTCATTCCTGTGTTCGCATAATTACTACTACACGCATAACTGTGGCTGCCATGTCCCATCACCAAGAGGAACTATTCGCACAAAACCTCAAGAAAACCCATCAGAAGCTAGATACCGTCGGCCACCAACGTACTGGTCTCTGACACAGCTGCCATTCCAGAAAGAGTTGTTGCTTGATAACCTCGCTTCGATGTTCTTCTGGCTTGATCTAACAAACTAACGATGAGCCGAAACACGCAGGTAAGCTATGAGCCGGTTGAGCACAATGTTCATCCATGGATAAAGTGCCGGAACAAATTATACTCACACTTCCATTGTGGCGACTTTCGATCGCTTGATGAAGGAAGTCAAAATCAGGAGACCAAGGGATACTTGGGAGGTCGTGAAGTTATTGCGGTATTCGTTGTGCTGTACACATGGGGCGGATCTCTGGCTGTCTAGTCTACGGATGTTCTTCTGAACATATCGCGGTTTCAAGTAAAATCACAACGACCTAGTCAAGGCAAGATGCCTGAATCCAACCCTGCAGGTTGAAGATTGTACATGGTATGCACAGAATATGCTTCAGTATAATGTTGTTACACTTTCCGGTTTCATTGCAAAACGCACAGGTTGTTGATTCGTGTCGCTATGATGGAAACTCCTTGGATCAACGACGTAGAATATCTTGGATTGATATCATTGCTTGTTGTCCTCACTTCGTTGGCTGGAGTTCTTGTACTCTCACGCCTGGGCTATTATCGTCCCTGTTATTCTGACAGAGAATACCAGCAATGGCTCTACCGGAAATCAGTTCAGATGACTTGCGAAGAACCGGGCATTGTGTATTAACGCTATAGAACAATTCTTGTTTTCAGACCGACCAAAACAAGTGAATGGTGCATGCGGAATTTTCTCACGATAAACCCATCACTAGTTCAATAACATTTTCTTCAGTCTCAACACTGAAGTATCTGGAGCATCTTCTAAATAATCAGTTGTCGAGTTGCGCCTGAAGATGATCCATCTTTGAATGTAAAATGCATAACACCAACAATAAAAACTACAATCAGTGCTGCTCTGGTAGCGGCGGGTATGCTCGCAGGGACAGCGGTTGTTCCGATGACGGTTTTTGCTCTGACAGTCACCGGAACAAACGGCCCAGACACTTTGAAGGGAACTAACAGTGTGGACACAATCTATGGTAATGGAGGCGATGACAGGATTCATGGATACAAGGGTGATGACACGCTGTATGGTGGACGCGGTGATGACAGGATTTGGGGAGGAAGCGGTGATGACAGCATCTATGCATGGCACGGTAACAATCATGTCAGTGGCGGAGACGGTTCTGACATCAT
>DATLXY010000337.1:0-5332 GCA_035575335.1 Nitrososphaera sp.
GCCGAGCCGATGTACAGGTTAATGTTTATGATGTAGCTGACAACGGCCCCACCAAAAACAGCATGGGAGACGCCATGACCGATGTAGCTCATGCCGCGTAGGATGATGTATACTCCAAGAATCCCGCATGCTCCGCCAACCATTATTGCAACTGCGATGCCCCGCGTAAAGAACTCGTATTGGAATGGCTGTAAGAGAGAGTCTATCACGGCACGATCACCGACCCATCTCCGCTCCGGTATCAACTAGACCATATGTTTCAAGGAGATTCTCGGGAGTGAGGACTTTTGCTGGCTCTCCTTCAGATATTATGTGCTTGTTCATGCAGACCAGCCATGGCAGCCTCTTTGCAACTCCCGGTATGTCATGGGTGGTCATTACTATTGTAGTTCCTTTCTTGTTTAGTCTGTTCAGCAATCCTAGGATTGTTTCCCTAGTGCTGTAGTCGACGCCTGATGTTGGTTCATCTAGCACCAGAATGTCTGGACAACGTATCAGGGCCCTAGCAAGAAATACTCGCTGTTGCTCCCCTCCAGAGAGCTCACTTATCTGCCTGCCGGTATATTCCTCTATGCCGAGATTTTCAAGCACTTCGTGGATTCTGTGCTCTGCTTCCATGCTTATCAGCGGCCATGCGCCAGACTGGTTCCAGATTCCCATCGATACTACTTCCTTTACGGTTACCGGAAAAGTCCAGTCCACGCTCTCGACCTGGGGTACGTATCCGAGAACGGGCTTGTGGTGATAGAACTCGACAGTCCCGTGCCATGGCTTGTGTACACCCGTAATTATCTTGAGAAGCGTCGTTTTGCCTGAACCGCTCGGACCTATTATTCCGACAAAACCGCCTCTTGGTACCTGCAGGTTTATCCCCTCAACTATTGGGCGATTGTAGGAGTACCCTGCGGTGACGTCCTTTAGAACAAGTGCAGCAGCACCATCGTTTGTTCTGCGGATTATTCCATTCTCCATATCAACTGCTGCTCCTTTCGTACGTGTCGCTCGGATCTATCCCCTCCAGAGCATCGACATTCCCACCAAGGGATACCAGCATCGCTCGCATGTCGTCCAGCATCATTCCGACATAGGTGTTTTCGGGATCTCCCGGTTCGCCGGGGAGGTCGTCATCTCTAAGTGTTTCGACGACCTGAACATTTGCTTCCATTGCTATCTGATCTACAACTCTACTTGGGAACACTTCAGAAGCAAATATGGCCGGCACGCCTTCTGCACGTATTTGGTCTATTATTCTGGCCACTTCCTGCGGCGTCGGCTCTCCAAAATCTGATGGCTGCACGGCGCCGATCACTGTCATGCCGTAGCGCGGGGCAAAGTATGCCCAGGAATCGTGATATGTGACAAGCTTTCTATTTTCAGGCGGCACCGTCTGGACTGCTTCCATTATACCCCGGTCGAGATCTTGGAGTAACGCAAGGTATCTTTCAGCATTTGAAGAATAGTACGCAGCGTTTGCGGGATCCAGTTCAACAAGCTTGTCTCGGACAAGCTCGGCATATCTCATCGCGTACGCAACGTTGAGCCACAGGTGCGGGTTTGGGTCTCCTTCCTGTTCGGGGAAACTGAAGTCGAATATCCACTGTTCTCTAGTTATCGTATTGTCGGCAAGCCTGAGCAGATGCAAGTCCGAATTGCCGGCAGCTTCGACAACCCTCTCAAAATCGACCTCAAGGTGCAATCCGTTAATGATGACAAGATCTGCGTTTCTGACTAGAATCGCGTCTGAAGGGGTCAGCTGAAAAGTGTGTGAATTTACCCCTTCTGGAACTATGCCTGTCAGATCTATCCTCTCCCCTCCGATGTTCCTGACTATGTTTGTTATAGGTGCAACAGATGTTATGACACTGAGTTTCTTAGTAGAAGATGTATCATTAACGCTAGAAGAGGTGGCATTGTTATCGGCGGGAGTCGTGCTAGTACCCGCACCGGCTGTAGACATCAATAATGCCACTCCTGTAATTATTGCAGCAGACAGACCTACTGCCACAATAATTCCGACGACCTTTCCTCTGGAATGTCGACCAGCCATTTCTGAGCCCAAACCCCTCTTCGCGCGGTATTACTAGTCGTGCAACTAGTAATACTGTTTGCACATCTTGTCTTTGGAGTTCATCTATAAAAAGTTGCTAAATTTATCAGTAAATTACCTATATCGAATCGTGTGTGGATGCATAGGCCAGATAAGTAGAGGTCTGCCGACGTCGGCAGAATAATCATTTGGAGAATGGTCATTACAGAATGCACGCGTGTACAAGTCTACCTAAATTGTTTTTTTTTTTTTGGTCCATAAGGCTTGTGTAAAAAGTAATAATTCATAAAAAGAGTCATGCAATCGAACAGCTATCTGAGCATGGATTGGTAACTTTTTAAACAAAACCTGTCATAATAGGCGTCGGCAGAATAAAAAGGTAGAAGGAGATGTTGCAACGGTCTCTCATAATTCCCCTATGGTAGGACGGTCGATTCAATCCCATAACATATCTAGAACGATATCGATGGGTCTCTTGAGATCACTGTCGTAAGGGATGCAGGTTGCAAAACTAAAGGATCTAATGCTGACAGGCATAAGATTTACAATCTGTCTCTGGAGGAACGTCACTGGACAGCCTACTACTGCACGTGGTATGACAGGCCGCAAAACCGGAACCAACAAGAGCGCAAAGACCAAGATTATTCTTAGCAAAATTGCCGCCTTCTCTTTTTCTGCTATTCACTGCAGGCATGACCCTTTGTTACTGACAGAAATTATGCCAAACGCAGTTCCATTCGATGTCACAAGAGACAGCATCAGTTATTCATACTGTGCTGCCATAGCTTGTGGTGGACAAACCTGGTGGGGTTCATGATTTCCGCTGTGGTGAGAGGATTTTGGATTTCAATATCTGACGCCGTGTCAATGAATTGCTCAAAGATGTCTGTATTGATCGGTGTTGGAACTGAACATGCTTTTTGCCCGCAACAAAAGTGATAATTCGACGAAACTCTTGCCTTCACATCATCGCGATTTTCATACAATCGAAACAAAATGGACCTTCAAGCTCTTGATGCCGCGATTTTCAGAGAGGCTCTTGGCAAGCTCTTTTATCTTCTTTATTTCGCCTCTGACCATTATTGTTTCTAGACAATTGTGGTGGTCAAGGTGCATGTGAGTTGTGGCGCTTATGATATCGCTGTATTTGTGTTGCGTGTACGTGCCAGTGCCATCGTGGCTGTATGCCTGATTGTCGTAGAGAATCATTATTGCGCCAGCACCATTCCTGCTATCCTCACCCTTATCCCAGTCATTTTGGTCAATGAATGCGTGAAGAGCCGTCTGGATGGCCTTTGATCTATCGGAAAACCCTGCGCTTTTCATGGACTTGTCAAATTCTGACAGCAATTCCGGCGGGAGCGAAATGCTTATGCGCTCTACCTTGCTGTCTTGTTGCTTCTTTTGTCTGAGGCGCTTGCGTCTTTGATTCTGATCTCTTGGCAAGAATGTAGCTTGTTGAAAAGGCCAAACCAATTTTAAGCTTTAAGTTCGTTAATATTTTTCGTAATAGCCGAATCTCTTGCTCATAGACTATATCGCTTTAGCTAGGAATCGATAACATGTAATGTACATGTGGGCTACTGGTCTGCTATAAAATCGCGACCTCATGCAATAAGCGCCTTCTATTTCAATCGTAACGTACGTGATTGCCGGCCTGACAAAAAAATTATCAATTTACTGTTCTTTTCATGTGAGACATCGCAGCAAAAATAGGCAGTACAATCAACTGTACAAACCCGGAACAATCCTTATATCATGCGGATCTCGTGTCTCCCCATGGGAACCACACGGGAACCGCTGATGCCGGCCAATCACAGACATCGCCATTCTGAATCCCACCAGCGAAGAGATCGCTTTTCCAAGTACGATTGTCATAGGAGTCAATGAAATCATGCCATTGACAGAGAGCGAGCATGAACACGGACACGGAGTAGCCGCGAATGGAGCGGAGCACTCCGAATGGAACAGACGACTGATATGAAATGAAGGTCGTTGTATCTCTGCTGACGGCAGCCCTGCTCATTTCCTTGGGACGTCGCCACCCCGCTGAGTCAGGTTGCATATGTGCATACATTCTCCATGAATGAAAGTGCCCAGTTTCTCTCACTGGTCGAGAAGATAAAGGCAGAGATCGCGCCGGTGGTTACCAACCTTCAAAACAACAATCTGAGTCTAGCGCAAGGGCAGGCGAGCAAGGCAGCGGCTCTGCTGGATAACATCGTCCTTGACGAGATCAGGAAGAAAAACGAAAGAATTGCAAACGCCCTCCCAGCAGCTGGCCAAGATCGAAGGAAACATGACATCACTGGCAGCGCAGGGTCAGATCGCGCAGTAAATGATACAGCAGCAGACGAACCAGACAGTTTCGATGTTCAACGACACCATGGCGAAGGCCATTTCTGTTCGGGTCGAAGGTGACCAGATGTCTAACGCCACTACGTGGGCATTGGTTCTTGCGGATATAACCAACGCCGCGCTGAACGAGTACGTGCACGCTACAGGAGCGCCTTTTGACCTTACGAACATGACCAACCTCTCGGGTAAGCAGAGCCAGGCCGGCAGCAACATGACGGGATGGATCATGCAATGCCGATGTCAAACGACACGGCAACAATAGATATGTCAAACGCGACTTCGGCCAACGCGACAACAACTGTAGGAGTGACCATAGTGGATATGGCTGCATACCGGAACACTGCGTATCTTGCAAACTCTTCGATAATGATCTTCAACGATAATCTCAGGCCGCTAACGACACCAATAGCCAACGCTACCGGCGACAACGCGACTGCTGCGAACATCGAGAGGCTGGAAACAAGCCTGATTCAGCTGAGAGACGAGATTCAAAACTTGCAAGCCCGCATGACGCGATGGAACCGACACATCTTGGTATACATCCTATGCTGATACATCTCTACGGCCTTGTCATAACACAGGAGTAAGGGGCGTCCTCTGCGGCAGAACATCAGATCGCAATACACTAGCCAAATTCAACTAGTGGCCCCCAAAGTGGCCAGATCTGAACGGACAATTTGTCATTATTTTTTTCTTAAATGAATTACACGTGTACAGACGGTTTGAAGAAATAGTGGGTAAAAAAAGAAAAATCAGGAAAGGGTGACTTGCCCTTCCATCATAGCGGACCAGTCAGACCCAATCTTCACACGGGAATCGAGTTGTATGTGCGAGGCCACATCGGCCAGTGTGCTGTCTTCTGGGAACACTGCCCTTATCCTTAAAAGCTCTGCCGATTGACCGTCTTCGCTCATCACTACTGCAAAC
>DATLXY010000338.1:0-2619 GCA_035575335.1 Nitrososphaera sp.
CTACGCACTGTTCTCTCCTGTTTCTCCCCTTTCTCCTCTTTCTCTTTCAAACTACATATACAACCTAGCCATTTTGAGCATACGTGACGTTAATCGAAAAGCTGCGAGATCTTGCCATCGGCGGCTCGATAGTCGTGATGCCTGACTTTTTCGTCGACCGCATCATACGCTTGGAGTCAAAAGAGAAGTTCTTTGACGCTTTGACAGAGAAAGCCGAGCGGGGCGGTGGAAGCGTCAGGGGAGTGCCAACGGTCGATGTCAAGGGTGGCAATGCAGTCAACGTGGCCTACTGTCTTTCCAAGCTTGGAGTCAAGGTCTCGCTGTTTACGGTGGCTGACGAGATAGGCGCTGCGATGATAAGACAAGTATTTTCGCAATTTGGCGACAGGGCGACGCTCAGGATAAGTCCGGGCAAGAGCGGGCTCACCACCTCGTTTGAATTCCCGCACAGGGACACAAGGGTAAACGTCATGGTGAGCGACATTGGCGACAATGAAAATTTTGGCCCAGAAAAGCTTGAGTCAGAGGCCGACAGGGCCATCCTGAAGAATGCCGACGGAGTCGTGGTAACTAACTGGGCAAGCAATAAGAGAGGGACCGAGCTTGCAGAGTTTGCCTTCAGGAATTCACCAAGCGCCTTACACTTTATCGATCCTGCTGACCTTGAAAGCAGGAAGCATGACTTCTGTGACTCGCTGGCTAGGCTTGCCGACATCACCGACTGCCTGAGCATAAATGAAAATGAATGTAATTCGTTAGCGGACGCACTTGGGATTGTACGTCCGCTCGCGGCGACCTTTGATGCAAGTGAGATAAGGGCGGCAGCCAGGACAATCGCGGAGAAGGCAGGAATCAGTACGGATCTGCACACAAGAATTGGCTCCGCGTGGTCGAACGGGAAGGAGAGTGAATTTGTGCGTGCAATAAGAGTGGAAGCAAAGACTCTCACAGGTGCGGGGGACTCATGGGATGCTGCGGACATTATCGGATACCTTGCTGGACTTGACCCTCGTGAGAGGCTACTGTTTGCAAACTGCTGCGCGTCACTCTATGTAAGAGACCCGCTGGGTGAGCCTCCCGTCATGAACAAGGTATTCGAATTATTGGAAAGGGTGCAGTAAAAGTAATAGTAGCAGCAGGAGCGAGCTCCTCTGAGCTTGCTCGCATCAAAAGGCTATTTGAGTGATCTCAACATGTAGAGCATTTTGCGAATGTAGCGCTGCGTTGATGGAACCTCGACCAGCTTGTGTTCGTAAAAGTCGACCAAATGATCGATAATGCAGGTGCTGTCCTTTGATTCTGACAGATTGACCACTATCTGCGAGTACCAGTATTCCACTAAAGCGTCATCTCCGCGCTTTTCTTCCAGTTCAAGCAGGAATGCAAGTTTCGAGTGGGATCGGCGACACAGCCCATTGTGAGCGCGGGCATACGACCCATGTTCAAAGTGTCCGCACCTTGCTTTCATTTGTCATGGTATGTTGCACTGATACTATTTGAACGCCTGTAGGCATTTTAAATGGCAACAGGATCATAGTTTACTATGATCGAGGCAGAGGATGCAGTGATGGTCGTCGAAACAATCGCCAAGAACCTGATCGGCGTATCAAGAAACAGATCCAATTTTGAAAGGCTGCCGGACACATTCTGGGGGTACTACGCAAGGGGCCATGACGCAAAGGGGATGTTTGGAGTAATCGTCACCTATTCCGAAAACGGCAGCGACGTTGACGATCTGATAAGGATGTACGAACAGTGGGTTGTAAAGAGCAAGTCTAGGCGACCTGTTCTATAACACATTCCCGGAATCTTGATATGGCAAAATCCTTAGACTGTTTGAAAAAGACTGGATCCATTGTTCCCTACTGATCCGGCGGTATGCCGTCAAAGAATTCCTGCATGCACAAGATGAACCGGAACTTCAGGTTTCGGCGTTTTTCCGAGATGCCTTACCTGTGGAGAATAGCCGCTATTTTCCCAAAGGCGTCGTCGTAATTTCGCTTGAATGGTTCGATCTTGAAGGTCTCTTCCAGGATCGCGGTGATGGCATCGAGATCGTCGTGGAGTATGATGATCATGACTTGGCCTCGAGCATTTCCAACTTTCTGCTATAGACGGCGTTCATGTTAGAATCCAGATCCAGATTGTATTTTGTTGCCAGGTAATGTAAAAGCGCGGCCGATTCGGTTATCTCCATCTTGGCATGCTCTACGTTATTCTTTTCCATCGCGAAAGCGATCTCGCCGATTTCTCTTACGAGATGGGTAAATGCCGCAGCCTTGTCGTCACCAAATTTTTTGTTATATTATTCAACGGTCCCCTTAACTTAGGGTAACTCGTAAAGCTATGACTGTAGCTTTTTTTCATTGCGACATGAAGAGAAAGATGAAGACAGACCAAGCTGTAATCAGATATGGCCTGTACTTGTGTATTTCAATTCTAGGAGTTTCAGGCTGGCAGCGACAAATCCTTGACACCGATCAAAAACCGTGTAGCTGTTTGGAAATGGGTACAGAAATACGCGGGTTGTGCAGACAGGTATCGTACAGACAGGCGCCTTGTACGTACGATATTTTTGTTGACGAAACGTTGCTCCAGTAGATAGACGGCCGCGGCTAC
>DATLXY010000339.1:0-9107 GCA_035575335.1 Nitrososphaera sp.
GATGGAAGAATCTGCAAAAATCCTGGGTGGAATAAAGTTCAGCGTATGGTCGCCTACAGAGGTGCGTAAGTTCTCGGTAGCCGAGGTCACCGCGCCAGAGACGTACGACGAGGACGGCATGCCTGTGCAAGGTGGCCTGATGGACAACAGGCTAGGAACACTTGAGCCGGGCCAGAAATGCGCCACATGTGGAAACACTTCTGCAAAATGCCCCGGACATTTTGGACACATCGAATTGGCCGAGCCTGTACTCCACATCGCGTTCGTCGACGACATCCACAAGCTACTGCTCATTTGCTGCAGGTCGTGCAGCAGGATAAAGCTAGACCCTGAAGAGCTTGCCCACTACAAGCAGATCCGCGACACAAAGGCTGCGTACGCTGTGATCACTCTCGAAAACATCAAGGACGAAATAATTGAACGCGCAAAGAAGGTCAAGGTATGCCCCCACTGCGGCAAGGAACAGTACGACCTGATATTCACCAAGCCCACAATTTTCGTTGAGAAGACCGATGCTGGTGAAAACCGACTCCTGCCTATAACAATTCGGGAGAGGCTGGGTCACGTCCCGGATGATGACCTGACGCTGCTTGGATATGATCCCAAGACCGCAAGACCGGAATGGTTCGTTCTCCAGGTGCTGCCGGTTCCGCCAGTGACAGTGAGACCCTCAATTATACTTGAGACAGGCATCAGGTCGGAGGACGATCTGACTCACAAGCTGGTAGACATCATCAGGGTGAACCAGAGACTCAAGGAGAGCAAGGAGGCTGGCACTCCTCCACTGATCGTCCAGGATCTTGTTGACCTTCTGCAGTACCATGTTACCACATACTTTGACAACGAAGTGTCAGGAATCCCGCAAGCCCACCACAGATCCGGCAGACCCCTCAAGACTCTGACCCAGAGGCTCAAGGGCAAAGAGGGTCGGTTCAGGGGATCACTTTCAGGAAAGCGTGTCGACTTTTCAAGCAGGACTGTGATTTCTCCAGATCCCAATCTGAGAATCTCTGATGTGGGCGTACCCATCGACGTCGCGAAGAAGCTCACCATACCTGAAACAGTTTCACAGTGGAACATTGAAAGGCTCAAGACATTGGTGATAAACGGTCCCAACACTTACCCGGGCGCCAACTACATCATCAGGCCAGATGGAGTCAAGATCAGGCTAGATTATGTCACCGACAGGAAGGCAATAGCCGACTCGCTGGCTGCAGGCTACGTCGTCGAACGTCACCTCGCAGACGACGATATCGTGATTTTCAACAGGCAGCCGTCGCTGCACAGGATGTCTATAATGGCGCACACCGTCCGTGTGCTCCCGTACAGGACATTTCGCCTGCACCCCGCAGTATGCCCGCCTTACAACGCAGACTTTGACGGAGACGAAATGAACCTCCACGTGCCCCAAAGTGAGGAGGCTAGGGCCGAGGCAGCTCTTCTCATGCGGGTTCAAGACCAGCTGATCTCACCAAGATACGGTGGCCCGATCATAGGCGGAATCAGGGACTTTATCACAGGTGCGTTCATGCTTACGCGCGATGGATCCACGTTGACAAAGGACGAGTTTGCAAACCTCGCGATGATCGGGGGATACACTGGGCCTTTACCAGAGCCGGCGGTAACAACTAAGGACGGTCAAAAACTCTACACCGGAAAACAGCTCTTCTCGCTGTTCCTGCCCAAGGACTTTAACTTTGTCATCACGTCGAAATGGAACAAGGCTGCAAAGGGCGAGGGCAGGGACGTGGTCATAAAGAACGGCCAGCTCTTGAGCGGCGTGATCGACAAGGCGTCGATTGGCGCGGAAGAGCCTGACAGCGTGTTACACAGGATTGCAAAGGATTACGGTAACGAAGCTGCAAGAAAGTTCCTCGACTCAATCCTGACCATGCTCAAAACCTACATTACTCACAGGGGATTCACATACGGCTACTCCGATCTGTGGCTTTCATCAGAAACAAGGCAAGAAATCAATGATATCATCCAGAAAGCCTACGAAAAAGTCTACGAGCTGATACAGCAGTACAACGAAGGAACGCTGCCGCTAACAAGGGGTCTTTCAGCCGAAGAGGCGCTCGAATTGTACGTCGTCAACGAGCTGTCAAGAGCCCGCGACCGCGCTGGCAGGACTGCCGACAGGGCCTTTCCTGATGAAAACTCTGGGGTCATAATGGCCTCGACCGGCGCTAGAGGCTCGACCCTCAACATCGGCCAGATGACCGCTGCTCTCGGACAGCAGTCGATCAGGGGCAAGAGAATCATGAAGGGCTACCATAATAGGGCACTATCGCATTTCAAGCCAAGTGACGCGAACCCTGATGCAAAGGGGTTTGTCAAGTCAAATTACCGCGATGGTCTGTCACCCTTGGAATTCTTCTTCCATGCAATGGGTGGAAGAGAAGGTCTTGTGGACACGGCGGTCAGGACTCAGCAGTCTGGTTACATGCAGAGAAGGCTCATCAACGCGCTTGAACACTTGAAAATAGAATATGACCTGACAGTACGCGACCCGCACGGTAACATCGTTCAGTTCCTGTACGGAGAAGACGGCATTGACCCAGCAAAGAGTGACCACGGCGAGGCCGTCAACATTGCGAGGCTCATTGAAGCTGAATCTATTGTCGACGAGGGCAGGAAGGCTACTGAAGATGTTATCAAGGGCATAATTTCCAAGTACGCCGAGAACCTCAATCCTAGGATGAAGGTCAACCTGGAAAAGGCACTGCTCGAAAACAGGTTGAGCAAGGAAGGCGTGGAGAAGGTAATGAAGAAGGTGCTCGACCTTATCGACAGGGCACTTGCAGAACCCGGAGAAGCGGTCGGGGTTGTGACCGCTCAGTCGATTGGCGAGCCTGGAACCCAGATGACCCTCAGGACATTCCACTTTGCAGGTGTAAAGGAGAGGAACGTCACGCTGGGTCTTCCGCGGCTTATCGAACTCGTAGACGCGCGCAAGAAACCCGTGACTCCTACAATGGACATCTATCTCGACGAAGAACACCGGGTGTCAAGGGAGAAGGCACTAGAAGTCGCGAGAGAAA
The DNA here is from genome assembly GCA_035575335.1 of Nitrososphaera sp. GTDB lineage: Archaea > Thermoproteota > Nitrososphaeria > Nitrososphaerales > Nitrososphaeraceae > Nitrososphaera. Next base: position 3,045 of record DATLXY010000339.1, read on the forward strand.
TCCTCTTTACGCAGATAGGCGACCTTGTTGAGAAGACAGAGACAGACTACACCGGCGTACTGACATTCTATCTATCCGAGACAAAGATGGCTGAAAGGGGATGCACCTTTAATGATGTAATGACCGTGCTTGAAAGCGCCAAGAAGAAGTACAGCATCAAGCCCAATGAGAATAAGCTTTCTATCAAGATCACCGTGGCCGACGAACCTGACGCGCAGAGCCTCCTTACGCTCAAGAGCAAGCTGCTCAACACGAGAGTAAAGGGCGTACCAGACATTGAGCGCGTGACAATAGTAAAACAGGGCGAAGAATGGGTGATTCAGACTGCGGGATCAAACCTTGCAAAGGTGATTGCAGTAGATGGTGTTGATGTAACGAGGGTCACTACAAACAACGTCTACGAGATATGGCAGACGCTTGGCATCGAGGCTGCCAGAACCGCACTCATCAAAGAGATCACCAATACGCTTGAAGAGCAGGGTCTTGAGGTGGATACACGCCACATCATGCTTGTCGCGGATCTAATGACCTCGAAGGGATACCTACAGCAGATAGGGCGTCATGGTATTGCGGGAACCAAGACATCGGTGCTTGCCAGAGCTGCGTTTGAAATCACAGTACCGACAATTGCGAAAGCGTCGCTTGAGGGTCAGGTAGAGACACTGAAAGGAGTAACAGAAAACGTTATAGTGGGTGCCACTGTACCGGTCGGCACTGGAATGGTAGACCTCTACATGAAGGTGAGGGATAATAACAATGAGGGCTCTGGAAAAAGTGATTAAGGACGCCATATCGTCCGACAAGTACAAGAGCGGTGTCAGGGAAGTGTTGCACTCAGTCAAGGGCTCAAAACTGATAATTGTCAGCAAGTCCATCGGCCCCGAGTACAGGGCGAAGCTCGAGGAGCAGGCCAAGGCTGCCAACGTTCCGATATATGAATATCCCGGAACTTCTGTACAGCTGGGCAAGGTGTGCAACAGACCATACAGGGTCACTGCAATCGCGATCAGGAGCGGCACTGCATCGGAGATCGAGGCAATAATGTCGGAAGGGGCGCAAGCAGCGTCCAATTAGACTTAAATTGAACAAGAGTTGAAATCATGATTTGTTGTCATCTCCATCATTCCTTGCACTGGACGCCACCACAGGGACGCTGTAGATATGGAAATCAAGCTAACTTCTGACGAACTTCGTCTCTTATCTCTTTTCCAGAGCATCACCAGCGCCACTGCGCGAGACTGCATAGTTGACGAGAAGATGGACCGAGTCATTTTCGTGGTCAACAAAGGTCAGATGGGTCTTGCGATCGGGAAGGGTGGTTCCACGATAAAGCAGTTGCAGAACGTGGTCGCAAAGAAGATAGAGCTTGTCGAATACTCTGATGATCCCGCCGAGTTCATCCGCAACATGCTCAACGCGGACATGGTGAATGAAGTGAGGATATCTGACAGGCCGGACGGCACAAGGCAGGCCATCGTTATGGTCGACCCGAGGAAAAAAGGTGCCGTGGTGGGCAGGGAGGGCAGGAACGCCGAGAAGGCAAGGCTTCTTGCGAAGCGATACTTCCAAATAACCAATGTTCAGATAGTAAGCCCTGAACAACAGGGTAGTCATAGTAATAGGGTGAATATGGTAGATGGGTAAGTCTCCACTTGGTCTGTTCGCAGGCAGGGTTCTCAAGTCTAAGAAGAGCCGTGCCAGATGGGCGGACAAATATTACAAGAGAAGGATGCTCATGCTTGACAAGAAGGCGAACCCCTTAGAAGGGGCGCCGCAGGCAAGGGGAATAGTGCTGGAAAAGGTTGGCATCGAGTCAAAACAGCCAAACTCTGCCGTGCGCAAGTGCGTCAGGGTTCAGCTGATAAAAAACGGAAAGTCCGTAACTGCATTCCTTCCAAAGGACGGTGCTCTGAATTTTGTTGATGAGCACGATGAGGTTATTATCGGCGGCATTGGTGGCTCGATGGGTGGCGCAATGGGTGACATCCCCGGCGTCAGGTGGCAGGTTTTTAAGGTCAACGGCGTTTCGCTGAACGAACTGGTACGTGGAAGAAAGGAGAAGCCGAGAAGATGAGCGGGAAAGAACAAGTTCACATACTGCTTTTCAACAAGTGGGATACTAGCGGGATTGCGATAAACGATCCTGGCCTGAAGAATGTGATCAACCTAAAACCAGCAGTAATCCCTATGACATTTGGCAGACACGAGCACCAGAGACTGAAGAAGGCAGAAGTGAACATCGTGGAGCGCTTGGCGAACAAGATGATGCACTTTGGCAAGAAATATGCCAAGAACACCGGCAGAATGGGCGGCAAGAAAGCAAGGATGCTCAACATTATCAAGACTGCCTTCGAGATCATCCACTCGGAGACCGGAAAGAATCCAATAGAGCTGCTTGTAAGGGCAATCGAGAACTCTTCACCAAACGAAGACACGACCCGGATTGTATATGGTGGCGTTGTCTACCACGTGTCTGTTGACGTCGCTCCTCTGCGTAGGGTTGACCTCGCACTGCGCTTTATTGCGGAGGGCGTGAGGGAGTCAACCTACGGTAACCCGCAGACAATCGAAGAGGCGCTTGCCAAGGAGATCATCCTGGCGGCAAACAATGACATGGCGAGCCACGCGGTAAGGAAAAAGAACGAACAAGAAAGAATCGCAATGGCCTCGAGGTAAGCGAGCTATCTTTTCTTTTGGAATTCTCTATATTTTAGTTTCATAATGCTTAAAAAGCAATTGCTGATCTTCCCTTCATCAACAGGGGCTAGGCTGAGCGGGTAACTAAGGGGCGTGGCGGGGAAGCCCCTCTATCTCCACACAGCCATATTCCGGCCCGGCGGGTTCGCAACAATCTTCCAGACAAATCTATCTTGCTTCTTGCGTGGCGCGAAAGCCTTTCTTATGAATATAGCGTAGTTGTGTAGATTCACCAGTAATTCAAGTCCCCGGCCACCCGGCGCCTTGCGAGCCAGGGAGAGAATGGTCAGAAGGAAGGAAGGGTTTACCTCTAGCTTCCAGTCCTCAGTGTTCACAGTAAGATTGTGCGACCTTTTATAGTGCGTATAGGGGCAGTGGAATCCTGCGGGAGAGGGATCGGGACCCATGCACTAGCAATATCTATCTTCCGTTCAGGAGGTGGTGGGGACCACAGTCAAGCTTTATCAATGGCTATCTAGACAAAGCATAGCAAAGGATGAGTAGCAAGGACGAATCGATCTTTTCAATGGAAGCGCTCCGGAGCACTCAGGCAGGGAAGGAGATCATGAAGCAGGCGCTGTTAAGGAGCAAGGGGTACAAACAGTTCAATCAGTACAAGGAAAAAACTGAGCAAGAATTTTCCGGGTTCGTCCACAGGTTTGTCATGTCGCTGCACAAGGCGATAACAGCCGATGTGAACCCCACCGGCACCATCCGCAAGTTTGTCGAAGATGTTGGCTCACAAGAGCTAGCCCTGCCTGATTCAAGTGTGGCTGACATCAAGGCCCGGCTGTCGAACCCCGATGTACTAGCCGATAGGATCAAGCGCATACTCGATTCCAACTTTGTCAAGATGACTTTTCCTGTTTTCAACGCTCTGTACGACGGCGCTTCAGAGTATTTCGCTGACGAACCTTCCGAAGAAAAGAGAAATGCTGTAATCGACGGACACATTATTGCTATCGACCTGTCAGAGCCGATGGATAGGATCGTAGACAGGGACGAGGATCTCGAATGTCTGGACGATTACCGGTTCATGAACCCTTACATTCTCACAATAGCGCGGAGCAAAATCGCTGAGGGAGGCGATGCAGTGCTGAAGGCGTTTGAGGACGGATTCAAGGACGCATGCATAGGCCAATACATTGACGTGAAGCTAAAGATGGACCCTGCATCAATAAATGATGAAAACATGACTGAGTGCTATAAGAAATACCGGGCAGTGATGGGCACCGCGGGCAGGAATATGGCGCTCAACCGCAGACCATTATCCGACATTTTTCACCTTGGCATGGCCAAGGCTGGCGAGTGTGTCGGCTGTGGCAACGAGATTGAGGATGCGATCAAGAACAATGCCATCAAGGTGCCCTCGTGGCCCCTCTACTATGCTCTCAACACAGGGGATGTCAAACGTGGTTTTGAGCTCACAATGGCCAAGAGCGAGTTGTACCTTGACGAGGCCAAGATTGCGCTGGATATGCTCCCTGAAAGCTTCCGGTTAAAGCCGTTCTTGGAGTTCCTATTCCTGACCGTGAGGCACTACAACCAATACTGGTACAACGATCTTGTCAAGCGGGCGCCCTTTTCAGAGTTCCAGCGGAAAATGCAAGAAGCTGTTGCAAAATGATGTGGTCTGAAAAGTACAGGCCAAAGACAGTGCAGGAAATGATCGGCAACGAAGCCGCCAGGCTTGCAGCGCTCAAATGGCTGTCAGGCTGGGTAAGCGGAACCAAACCACTCTTGCTCATTGGCCCTCCGGGTACAGGCAAGACCACTCTTGCTCATGCCCTCGCAAGGCAGTTTGACTTTGACTTGGTGGAGATGAACGCAAGCGACGTCCGAAACAAGGAAAGCCTTCTGGCTAGGTTAGTGCCTGTCTTTCAAAATACTGCCAACCTGGTCGGGAAAAGGATGATGCTCTTCCTTGACGAGGTGGATGGCATCTCAGGCAGGGAGGATTCTGGAGGCTTGGATGTGCTCATCGACCTCATGAAGGAGCCCACTGTCCCGGTAATAATGGCCGCAAATTCAAAGTCTATCAAGATAAAGGATCTCGCCAAGATATGCAAGACTGAAGAGTTTTCGCCAGTTCCGCCGCGCCTCTTGATGCTGTTCCTTGACCATGTGCTCCAAAGCGAAAATGTGAGACTCGGTCCGGGCGACAGGATATCGATAGTCAACGACAGCAGGGGTGATGTCCGTTCTATGCTCAACAGTGCCCAGTCCCGAGTTTCCGGCTATGCTACATTATCAAACAGGGATATTGTGAACATTGACATCGCCGATGCGATCAACGGCTACTTCAGTGCCGGAACCCTAGATCAAGCATCGCACTTTATCTCAAATGCTGACGCAATATATCCTGATCCGAGGTATGGAATATCACCGGAAGATAGGCGCAGGGACATGATTGCCGCCTTATTCTCGAGTATTGTATCCTCGAAAATCGACCAAAAAGACCTTGCATACATGCTCGAAGTTCTTTCAAGGGCAGACGTGATGGTGGGCCGGGCAAATGCAAGAAGAGAATGGCGTTTGCTGAAATACGTGAGCACCACAATATCGGCAGGGTTGTATGAAAGATCGCGCAAAAAGGGGATCAAGTACACACAATATGCGATGCCTTGGCCCCTTATGGGACCAATATTTGCGCGCTCGCAGTCGACAAGAAAGATTCTTGCCGAGCTTGCAGCCGCTCTTCACACTTCAAAGAGCTCTGCCGGGTCATTTGCATTACCATATTTCATAAGGTTCCTGATTCAGGAAAAGATAGATCCAGTTGAATTTGCAGCGCGCAACTTTGGCGATGAATCAGTTGGCGAGTCGATAGCAAAAGAGATGGAGAAGGTGAAAAAGAAATGAATGACTGGATAAGGCTGGCAGTAAAGTTCAAGGGGAAATGTGTGGAGTGTGGCAAAGAGATAGCTCCGGGGGAGTACGCTCTTTGGTCAAAGAGCAGCAAGGCGATCAAGCACATAGAGTGCGAATCCTCACAACAAAGAAGAAGAGGGGAAGAAGGGCAGAGTGAGGAAAAACCGCTGCAGCATCAACAAGTTCCAGAGCTTGATTGCTTTATCTGCTGTAGGCCGGCTGGTTGCACCGAGTGCGGCTTTGAGACAGACTGCGATAGGCAGACGGTATCGCAGGCATGCATATGCAGCCAGTGCTTGGAGGACAAGCACGCATATGCCAACTACCAGCGGGCCTTTATCGAAAAAGCGCGCAAGGTAAAAGTTAAAATTTGAATGGCTGGCACCGTCCTTGTGTCAAGCGAATACGAACACAACGTGGGCAAGCTGTTGGCAGAAAAGAGGGCACGACTTGAAGAGCTTATGAAAAACCCCGAAGCAAATAGGGGCGAGATTG
>DATLXY010000340.1:0-6964 GCA_035575335.1 Nitrososphaera sp.
GCCATCGAGCTCTGAGCCAAACCTGCTTTCCAAGACTGTGACGCAGCCAGTCTGTTGCTCATACAGTAGCTTTCAAAACTCACCAAGGAGCTGGCCATGACCGCCTGCTATAAAGAAAAATGAAAGGAACTGTCAGTAGTCCATCCTTGTCCTTCTCTTTCGCAAATAATAATACAATACAAGACCCGCTACAATCGTACCACCTGCGATTGCCAATGCGCTGACTAGCCGCGTATCTATGGAATTTCTACGCTTTTTCTCACTCTTTCTGCGCTACCGGTATTTTGGTTTCATTTTGGGAAACAGTCTGCATGGTAGTAGTGTGTTGACCCCTCGCTTTTATGGGTTCAGAAACACCATTCAGTGCGTGGCTAGTTTGAAAATAAGAAATAATGGGGGTGGGGGATGGGACACGTCATCCGAACAGGTCTTCAAAGGGCCTTGCGAGTTCCTCTAGTATGCCCCCACTTTCCTGTTGGGTCTGGTTGCCTTCAGATGGGACAGTCTCGGTTATTGTGGTGCCGTTAGCGCCAGTTGCACGTAGGACTATGCCATAAATTGGCTGACCTTGGAAGTGCTGCGCGGCCTCCTGCTCCTGTGGCTGTATTGTAATGATCCTTGCCTTCTCTACGGTGAAAATAGTATCGATACCGGGCCACGTTACTGTGCCGTTCACAGCGACATCTACTGTGCCGTTTATCGTAGTCGTACCCGCAGGGTCAAGCACAAAATCCGTCGTGTTGCCTGTCCTGAAGTTGGTGAACAACATGCCATGATGATCGGTGGCATCGGTCCTTACCATAGTAAAGTTTGCCCTAAAATCTGTCACATTGCCGCTCTCCACGTTGATGTTCCAGTCGCCACCGACAAGGAATGCAGCAGATGATGACGATCCTGCAGGTTGCATCGCATTGGCCTGAGACGCGCCGCTCTGATTGGCCGCAGTAATATTCTGCTGCTGTCCGCCACCACCTCCTCCAGGTTGTATCGTGCCGGCGATCACGCCCTGAGCTGTGAACGTGTCTGTCATAGTAGTATTTGCTATTGTCGTGGCATTCTGGCTCTGCGTCTGCTTCTGCTCCTGTTCTGTCTGCTGCGCCATTGCAATGTTGTTGCCGGCGCCTCCTCCTCCATCAAATGAAAACGTAAACGCAGTCGCTATCAGGAGTAAGCCAAGACTCGCTGCTGCCGTGGCCTTTAGTTTGCTGCTCTCTTCATGATGTCGATCGCTAGTAGAATTACTCATCGATCCAGTCGTCACGCAATATTGGACTTAACCATTGTAATCATCTTAAATATAACAACAATCTGGGAGATAAATATGCAGAGTGGATCTGGATGCCGCTAGTGAAAGTTCTCGTGCAGGTACCGGATTATTCTCTTGGCATCCCTCTCGTCCACAGGTATGTCGCCTGCGAACATCGACTTCTTGCCCTTTGTGATGTCGATCCTGACATTGTTACCCGAGACCATCAAGTTCAGCTCAGGACCCTTCATCATCATGCTCCTTACCGCCTCGCCCCGGAGCGAGTTTTCGCTCACCTTTGGATCTGCGAATTCAGAAGTCATGGTGTGGATGCTGTCCTCTATAGTAACTATCACCATGCCGTTGGTGGATTTTTCGATGACGAGTATATGACGGTCGAGCGCGTCGACTTCGATCCTCGGCCCTATCGGCCCATTGTCCTCTGCCCTATCTTCTCCGGCCGGGCTCCAGGTCATGCCTTCCTTTGCGACCTTGATCACATACTTGCCCTGGCCGCCTGTTACACGCAGATGATCGTCAACCGCCTTTTGCAGCTCATCCGGCGAGAGCGGTCCGGTTGGTCCCCTGTGCCACTGGTTCTTCGCGTCCTCCCTGTCCTTTTCTCCGCTATAATGCAAGATGTAGCATAGTTTGGCGTTCCAGCGCCTAACAATATCATAGGCCTGTGAAACAGAGATCATGCCGGTGGACGGGTGCTCGTTGTAGGTCTCTGTACCGAGAATCAAAAGGTCGGGGTTCCATAGGATGTTGTTGTCGACGCCTGGCAGTTTCAAAAAGTCCCAGCCCGCGACGACTTTCTTCTTTCCAGCCTTGATCACATAGATAACAGAGCCGGGCATGCTAGGGTTGTCACCAGCATTGTCGGCTGCAATCGGGATTATCCTAAACGGGCCGGCATCAAATGGAATACCGGGGCTTATGATGATAGGCGACGTCACTAGATCCTTGATCTGCTGAGAACATTCCGAAGTACAATAAGCCCTCGCCTTCCCCCCCTGCTGCAGCAACGCCGGCAGGTCGCTTGTATGATGTTCTTTTGCGCTCGTGATCAGGATCGCGTCAGGTGTGCTCGTGACGCTTTCCCTCACTCTATTTCCTGCGTCGACCAGGAGGTGGAACCCCTTGTAAAAAACCGAGATAGATGTATTTGCTGACTGCCCGCTCACGTCTGGAAGCACGCCGTTTATTCTTACCGCAAGATCCTGTGAATTCATGATATTAGGACAAATTGATTATAGATAAGGATAGCTGTCTCCATAGAATCTTTTCAGCAAGATCTTTTTCTACATCAAATCTGGCTATCATTAATAACATTCTTGCATGGTGAAATTATAGTTGTCGGCGTTTAGCCTCGTGATACTCGCGGCGCCAGTTAGCAGGCATTGCGATCTTTGGCCTGTTCGTTTCCTGTGACATCATCTTTTACGACAGAGACGCGCTCAGTCATTACTGACACTCGCTCAAACGCGTCACCAACGTACAAAATATCGGTGCCAGATAACCAGAGCAATGACATCGTTCTCTTTTACGCCTCTAAGGAGCCAACAACATATCTGGAAGAAAGGGTGCGTGGGTTGGAATACATACAGCTTGAGGACAACCACACTCTTGTGGGCAACTAGGCGATCAGCTGATGCTTACGCCGCAGATACGATTCGTACATCGATTTTGTCAACATGGCCGTCAAGAGCCCGTAGAACATGTTGAAGGGAAATGATCCTATTATAACTCTGTCAATCATTCCAAGCAGGTCGCTAGTCGCAACCTCGTAGATCTTACCTGCAGGCACCTGCTGGGTGATCTCTTGGTTTTCCATCGTGTTGAGGAGCGGGATCATCACCCCGTACGTCACCGGAATGAACAGGGCTATCCATAGCAAAAATCCAGCTGCCAGACCGTACACAGGCGCATACTTGGCAATTCTCCTTGATGCGAGCGGGACTGAGACCGCAAGGCCGATCATACTGCCGGCTGCAATGTGCATCAAAAGCCCTAGCAGTGCTGCGCCTACACTAAAGTCCTGCGTTTGCAGGAGGGCCGAGACGAGTACGAGGTAGAACGTGCCCACCGGGAGCTCTGAAATTCTTTCTACGAGCAGCAAGAGGCCGCTTATTGCAAGCGAGGATATCAGGCCCGCTGCTAGGCCGAAGCCGGCCATCGCCAGCAACGGGCTGGGGCTCTTCAAACTTGCGTTGGATCTCATACGGCTTTGTCCGCTTCCTTCTCTTTGTCCGCCACGCTTCTATGCGGATAGGGAGTCATGCCGCAGAACTCCTCCTGTTGCAGTTGTCGTTGTCTTTACCACATCCCGACCAGATGTCACTATCCTTGCAAGGAATCCCAGCACACTGCCAAAGATGAAATGCATCGCAATTGCTCCATACAGTATCGAATCAGACATCTCGGTCAGGCGTTCTGCCCTTGGATCGGACAGCGTCAGCATGCTCTGCAGGGTCGGCTCAACCAAGAAAACATGCAGCGGAACAAACAGTACGGCCCATACTGCGATCCCGGTGGCCACTCCTGTGCCAAACCAGCTTGCGGTGGAAAAGTTTCTGAGCTTCCCTACACGCTCTGATATGGCCATGTACATAATGCCGATTATTGCGCCCGTAAGCATGTGCAACCCAAACCCGAGGTAGATAGCTGGCCATTCTGCAGTTACCCCAACCGACACTCCTATCATTTCATAAAACGTTCCTGGTGGCAGGCCGAGATGCGCCCCTGCCCCAAGCACAAGGCCAAAAATGGCCCACGCCGCGCCTATGCCCAGTAGGCCTCCAAGCCTCAGCGAACTTCTTAAGAGAGGCTTTTCGTAAACCTGCTTTATCATATGCTTATATCTCAAATCGAATATTTACACTTTTATCGAGGCATCAATCGCAAAGGTCACGATATTTATCCAGATGATAATATATTCATAGGATTTATTCAATGTTAATGTAAATATTACATTGCACACAATGTGCAGCATGGGCATCTTATCAACATTAATAGACTTGGCTGTAAGAAATGTTGGCAAGTGGCCGCAGAAAATAAGAAAAGAAGACAGGTAATCATAACGAGGATGGCTGCAAACGGCATCATCAGCTATTCCAGAGGGCACCATCCAAACGAAGAGATCCTACTACTTCGCGGCAGGGCCACTCACGACATGATAACTGTTGATGGTCTGGTCATCCCGCCGTTTGCAGCAAGCGGGCCCTACTATTCTGGCTTTTCGGATTTTTTCCTGCCCTTTGACAGCTCCTATGTCGGCACCGCCCATTCCCACCCAGGCGGTTCAAACAGACCATCACTTGAAGATCTCAACCGTGGGTTCTTCGGTTTAGTCTCGATCATTATAGCATATCCTTACGAGGACGAAACAATGGCCGCATATGACAGGTCTGGCAACAGATTGGAAATGAAGATAGTCGGTCGGTAACCTTGCGCGTATGCCTCATGGAATTATAGAATTCATATAAGCATTGTATGCAAAGGGGTAGCAAATGAGGAGGAGCCGCAACCGTAATAGGAAGCGTGCCAGTGATGACAATAGTAGTTCGCAGCAGATGGATTTTGGAAAGAGGATTACTGCTATTTACGGTCTTAACTTGGCGCTGTCATATGAAAACGCCTCAGTTGAGCGGCTGGAGCGGAGGGTGTCGCAGTGCCTTGTCCCGGGAGTAAAGAAGAGCCTGGAACGTCACCTAAAGCAGACAAGGGAGCAGCAAGAAAGGTTGAGAGAAAGGATCCATGCCCTGGCCGCCTCTGCCGGTAGTTCGATGGAACCGGAAGAGGGAGCAACTCCCACTACTGAGAGCGGCCGCCTGCCCATTCCAGAACCGCCATCTTCTTTCAAGAACATCATGGAAGAGGTGGGAACTTGGCGGGAAAGGGAGGTTTGGGAATCGGTAAACGATCTGATAGTCGAAAAGGCCGAAGTGGTGATATATAGATCCGGCATACAGGCGCTTGAGATGCTTGGAGTGGAAAAAAATACGATCAGCGCGCTGAAAAAGAACCTGCAGGAAGAGGAGGCTTTTGCAAGGTTGCTTGAAAAGAATAACCCGAGGATTGCCAAGAAGCTGATGAAGGATCAGATGAAGGAAGGAAAGAGAAAGAGGATAGCTCAGGTTGTAGCTACTGCTACGGCTACGGCCGCTGCAGATTCCGGGACTGTAGCCACTACCCCTACCTCACCCTCCGCATGAAAAGCATACCAATACAAATTTTTTATTTTTTTAACTGCGACTTGAAAATTGAATCTAGGTTGTTTCGGGGATATATTGATATGACTTTGAGTCCATTTTCACGGTAGCGCGCCATCTTCCACTGCATCCCTTTGACATATTCTCTCCTCTTGTGGGCCCCTCTGTGTTGACCATCTCCAAATATTCTACGTAGATGTCGTATTCGGGGAGGTAAAAGTCTGGCATGCTTATTATCGTCCCGTTAGAGGAGTCGCTGGCAGGTCTTTCATATTCGTACTTTATATTGTGAACATGGGAATAATCCGCGATCATCTTTGATCTTCTACCGTTGACTGCCTCGCCCCACGCGGTAATCAGCCGCTGGGGGTAGTACTCATCACTCTTTCTCCCGCGCTTCCTCTGCCTCCGGATGACAAAAATGTTGCACTATATATCGCAGCCGCCGCGGCGTTGAACAGCAGCCAGTACTGGAGGGTCATAGTGAAAATGAAACCAACCAAATTCCCGCGGCAACGAGCGCATCGGCAGCGAGCAATGCTCCTAGCGCCCTTAGATTTGCGCTGGCCATACCGGGAATTTTGCCATGCTGGTTGCAATAAATAGTGCGTCTGGGCCTTCTTCTGACTATTCTTAGATAGTCTCGAAATCATTACAACAAGATAGTAGTAGTAGGTGGCCGCCAGCCTGGCAACAGCACCCTTCAGCCGCTTAGATGACAAATCCACGACCCTGATTATTGTTGAGATCAGAGCCATAATAAGCACCGTGAAGCATATCATGAGCAAACAATTGCCCTTGTGGAAACACTGGCTGTTTAACAGCACCCGGATATGGAAGTAAATACCGTCTTTTTCATCTTGAGCTTTTATATAGACAATACGAATCTGAAAATTATTCCAACAAATTATTAAGACATCAGTTTCTTCGTGTGCGCTACATATGCAATCTACGAAACCAGCATACATTTTTTTGATACCTGCCCTTCTGGTTACAGCCAGCATCGGCGCAAGTATTCAAAACGTATGGGCAGAACCCGTGACTCTTTTGGACGAGGATTCTGAGGAATGGAAAGATGATTCCAGCGGTTATATTTCGCCAAATGAAACGTGGAAGATAAACCATCCTGGCAGGGGATACGCAAAACTTGAAGATGGGGTGATAAAGCTGCGTCCCAAGATCGATGACAACAAGAGACACTCTACGCTTGTGACGGCAAACGAGATAGGATACAAGGGAATACACGGCAAGTTTGGGGTGAAGCTTGAAAAGCAGTCGGAGAACCCAAAGAACTGGGATTCATTTTGGGCAATGCTGGCCTATGTCAACAAAGAGACCCATATTGCATTCCTGATGAAAACAGACGACGGTGGCTGGAAGATAACAAAGCGCGACCATGACCACGAAGGCAAGGACCTGCATGTAACAATAGCTCAAGGCGACGAATTCCCAGAAGCTAAGTTTGGACACTGGTACGAAGTAGAGTACTGGGTAGTGCCAAACG
>DATLXY010000341.1:0-2669 GCA_035575335.1 Nitrososphaera sp.
TCTTTGTTGCTAGGCGCAGATATAGACACTAGTAACGACGACTACGTATGCAATAAAAGAGTTTTTCAGGTTTTCTTTCAGTCGTTTCTACAATACTAACAACCGTAAAATTCTCTGCAACCCTTAATTTGTTTACTATGAGAGTGTATCTCAACAATGGAGAGGAGAGTTCGCAGCAAATGCGCTGTTGCAAAGGAACTCATGACTTTGACCGAAATTTCTCCCTCATGGAGCGTGCGGTTACAGCACCTGCCAAGCCGCAAGTGGTCGTTTAGGTGGCTTAGATGGTATTCAGACATTACATCACCAGAGAACTGTATAGTCGGAGAGGCTCACGGCCGATCCTCCTCGTACTGGTACAATTGTGTGGACTGCAGGGAATTCAGTCGAAGGTTTCCACGTTATTTCAGAAGATGCTTATACAAGGACCTCAAAGATGACGTCCAACGTTTCGTTGTACACTGGAATGAAAAGCATACGATGAAAGCAGCCAGCACCAATAAAAATAAGAGCAATGTCGGCATGGGAAATATGGCAACATTAGGCGATCCGAATTCGTATGGAGATATCACAGATAATCGCTTTTTTTCTGATGGTGAAGGAATTATGGCCTAGGCCGGCTGGAGCCGATCTTCCGCGCGGAGTACAACACACCGCGCCTAGAGCAGCGATCGAACTTGGAAAAATCGCATTTGCCGGCTAAGTGGACACCGCGTGGGGTCGCCTACTACAGCACCAGTCGGCCGGTCATCACCTCTTCAGTGCTTACCTAGAAGTAGGATCAGGCGCCAAGGGGACGAGTTGTTCACCAGCCGTCAACCGCGGGGAAGTGCAAAGTAATTGTCTCGCAAACCATCTGCCGGTAATGATGACTGGAGGATATCCTGCCGAAGACCAAAGGCATTTAAGAACTGGCCTTATGATATAGGCTTGCGGTCATCATATTGGTACCGACCATCCGCAATGTGGTTATTGTAACGAAGAACGGGAGCAAGGAGGCAGAGGCCGCCGCGACGACGGTCGCAGGGCTATTAACCAAGAACAGTGTGAAGACGTATGTTCTGCGACCGCTCAAGATAGACGGTGTCGAGACAACGCCAGTTTCACCAGAGGATCTCAAGGATGTTAAGATAGACCTCGTATTTGCCATCGGAGGTGATGGTACAACACTTAGAGCTTTCCGTATGGTACCGAGTAGGATTCCCCTGCTCAGCATAAACAGCGGTGGGCACAGGGGCATACTATCTGAAGCCGACGCCAGCATGATAGAGGAGGCTGTTGATGCGATCCTCGCAGGGAGGTGCTTCTATGATTCCAGAATCAGGATCCAAGCTTCAGCTGGGGATAAGCTCTTTCCACCGGCGCTCAATGACATCCTGATAACAAGAGTGAACCTCACTAGGACACCCTTGGTGTCGATTGGTCTTATGGGCGACGAAATAAAGCAAAGAATGGACGGCATTGTTGTTTCCACGCCTACTGGATCGACAGGCCACTCATTTTCCATCGGAGGTCCGGTGCTCCACGAAGGCATGAGTTGTCTTATCCTGTGTCCTCTTGCGTCTGTAAACAGGATGCCGCAGCTCGTGATACCCGTAGAGGAGATCACTATCCAGAGCACGTACGAATCGCACGTTGTAATTGATGGCCAAGAATCTTTCACCGTAGGAGCCTATGAGCCCATCAGAATTTCCCGATACGCAGATGACGCCGTTTTTGTGCGCCTCCAGAAAAAGGGCATGAGGCAGTTGTCCAAACTTGGATTCTCGCAATTCGAATTCTAACGTGATCGACGCTGGGGCGTTCTATGCAGGAATCCCCTTTCTGTCTCACGCAGGACACACCTGTTACCATACTACTCGGCTAGTTTTTGAGGAGGTAGAGCACATCAAGAAATTTCATGGTGCGATGGAGGCTTTGCTTGAAACTGGTCGCCTACAGATTATTGACCCCAGCGATGTCAACATTAGGATAGCAAAGGAGGCTGCCAAAAAGACATGTGACTATGCCAAGCTGTCACCTGCGGACGTCTCCATAATCGCTCTTGCACTCCAGCTGAAGGTTCCTCTTGTGACTGACGACTATGCCGTCGCTAATGTTGCTTCTGCTCTAGATATTCCGGTCAAGTCTACATCGAGCAAGGGAATAAAGGAGAAAAGAAGATGGATTGCATACTGTAGTGGCTGCGGAAGGGCGTTTGGCCCGGATGCAAGAGAGTGCCCGCGCTGTGGCAACAAGTTGCGACGGAAATATAAGGTGGTCACATAGGCTGTTCCTCGTCGTCAAAGAGTGTCTTTTGTACCACCTGGCCCACCTTATTAGGCGAATCAAGAATCTTGCGCACTCGTTCTGCCCTCGCCATCCCGAACCCGGGTATGGAGGCCAGCTCTGCCGCGGAAGCATTTAGCGCTCTCCTAGGTGTCTGGAACCTGTCCAGCATCTTTACGGCAAGCTTATCCCCGATTCCTGGCACTGACGATAGCACAGACAATTGCTGGATGTACATTGGATTCTGCTTTTTGATCTTTCTTAATAGAGGGCCAGTTGCTTTGCCCTCGCGCAGGCTCTTGTTCACAAGAGTGACCAACAGTTGCGCCGTCTGCTCGGCTGACGGCGTGTGGATTATGGGTATGCGAAATTCTATGGCCACACTCGCGAGTGCGTCATAG
>DATLXY010000342.1:0-2045 GCA_035575335.1 Nitrososphaera sp.
CCGCGTTGAATTCCCAGCCCAAGTAAACATCCTCGGTATTCTCTCTTACGATCACCAAGTCGACCTTATTAGAAAGACTAGGGATGTTTGGGTATGATTTGGCGGGCCGGACGTTCGCATAGAGGTCAAACATCCTCCGAAGCACGATTATCACGTCGGCAGCGGTTTCCCCTACAGGTCCCTTCAAGCATGCCTGTGACTTTCTTATCGCATCGATAGTCCATTCCGGCAGTGCCTTTCCGTGCTTTGCCAGCGCGGCGTCTCCAGCATCGACTTCGCTTATATCAAATTTCGTAGAAGATTTGTCGCTGATGGTCTCTAGAATTTTCTTTGCAGCAGCAATTAGCTCCGGGCCTATCCCATCGCCCCTAATTAGCGAAATGTTGTATCTCGCCAATCAGACCACTTCTGCCAGTCAGCCTAGCTCTTGGAGTAAAGAGTCTGTCTTAGAAGAACCTTGTTTATAGCATCCATCATTGCTTGCACAGAAGCGACAACAATGTCCTCTCCGGATTTCCTTGCAGATACGATGTTACCGTCCTTGTCCTCCACCTTAATAGTGACTACGGCCAGAGCATCAGAGCCTCCTGCAATGGAATCGAGCATAAAGTCCCTTATCTTTATGTTGGCCATCTCGCCTGCTATCTTTTGTATCGCCTTGAGTGCTGCATCCACCGGCCCAACCCCAGTTTCTGCAGCGATGAGATCCTTCCCGTTAGCATTGAGCCTGATTACTGCAGTGGGTATGGCATTCATACCTGTGAAAATATTGAAATCGTAAAGCTTGAACTTTTCCTCAAACTTGGTGTTGCCCATTACCTCACCGGCTATCGCCAACAATTCTGAAGTCGTTATGGACCTGCCTTTATCAGCGATATTCTTTTGCTTTTCTACTATCTGTCTTAACTGTTCTTCAGTAGGATTTATCCCAAAGTCCTCAAGCATTGCCCTGATCCCGTGCGCGCCGGCGTGCTTGCCTGCCTGTAGCCACCTCTTCCTCCCGACAAGTTCAGGAGCTATCGGCTCATACGTAAGCGGATTGCTTACGATCCCGTGTGTATGGATGCCGGATTCATGGCCGAATGCGTTTTCTCCTATTATGGCCTTGTTTGGCTGAACAATGACCCCCATGGTGTTTGAAACAAACCTTGAGGTCTCATAGATGAGTTTGGTGTTTATATTGTGCTTCCTGTTGTAGAGGATCTCTAACGCCATCACAAACTCTTCAAGGGACGCGTTGCCTGCCCTCTCTCCAAGCCCGTTTATTGTTACATGGGCGCAAGCAGCGCCAGCATTGATACCAGCGAGCGCATTGGCAACAGCAAGTCCAAAGTCATTGTGGCAGTGCACGCTAATCGGGAGGTAAGTCACACTCTTGACGTCCCTCACAATCTCGGCCATATATTCCGGTGTACGGTAGCCGACTGTGTCTGGTATGTCTATCCTGTCCGCACCAGCCTCAGTTACTGCCTTGAACACCTTTAACAAAAACTGCCTGTCGGATCTCGTCGCATCCTCCGCAGAGAACTCAACCTGCATGCCGTGCTTTTTCGCATATTCGACAGCCTCGACCGCCCTCTCTAACACTTGCTGAGGCTCCATCTTGAGCTTGTATTTCATGTGTATGTCTGACGTGGCAATGAAAGTGTGGACATACTTCAAGTCACACTTGATCGCAGCATCAATATCGGTCTTGGTTGCACGTGCAAGGCCACAGACCTCTGACTTCAACCCCTGCCTTGCAATCATCTTTACTGCCTGCATTTCCCCTGGTGAAACTACTGGAAAGCCAGCCTCTATCGCGTCTACTCCAAGCTCATCCAGCTTGATCGCAATCTGAAGCTTTTGATCGGGGCTGACAGCGACACCCGGTGTTTGTTCACCATCCCTGAGAGTGGTGTCAAAGATCCTCACCTTTTCGTTGCTATTGTTGTTACTCATCATAACTCACTTCCCCTTGGAAGCGCAGAAACACCTGTCCTTGAAATCTGCGCAATACCATAATGTTCGACCAGATTCTTAAACGCATCTATCTTGTCAGGGGT
>DATLXY010000343.1:0-2694 GCA_035575335.1 Nitrososphaera sp.
ATCAGTTGCTTGGTGGCAGAAACACGAGCATAGAGAGCATAATCACTGCATTGAAGAGGTCAAGGCGGGACTATGATGTGCCAGAAAAGCCGATAGCGGCTATACTGGCAGGAAGCACCATTAGTGTTAAGACAGACGTAGCGAAGGTTTCAGCGGCAAAGAGCAAGAAGACCATCGAAAAGGTTGCCAAGGCGATGACGCAGAACGTTGGCAACTTTATTAGCGTATCAGAAAGCATCATGTCCATCACGCTCGTGTTTGACGACGTTCTTCTTGACGAAGTCAAAGGGATGTTTGCGCATGATGACATACTGGAAATTGAGGATGACCTGGCTGCGATAATCGTCCACAGTCCAGAGGAAATAATCAAGACACCGGGATGTGCGATCGCCTTTTACAACCAGCTAGCGCGCCGGCACATCAACATAGAGGACACCGTCAGCTGCTATACTGACACCATAGTACTGGTGAAGATGGATCAGGTAGGAAAAGCATTCAACGCACTGACCGACCTCATATCCGGCTCGAGAAAGATACCCAAGAAAAAACACAGATAAAATTCTACGTGTGGTTTCCCATGACGGCTACCTGCGCGGGTTTCATGAAGCGGAATGTTAGCAGAGCAGATGCTGCCGCTCCTGCATATATTCGGAGCCCGAACGGCAGGTTGTCACTAAAACCTATTATCATCGCCAGCATGGCCGCAAGAACCGTACCTACTATTGAGGCAACTACGTTTACGCTTCAGAGTAGTATTGTCTCCCCTATTCCTGATGAGCAAAGCCATGCTGATGTTGACGGAAACTGAAAGCCCATCAAGAAGCCCGCGGGCGACGACAGTCCCGCAGTCAGCACGATTCTAGAGCAAGGTCTCGTCGACAAATATTGCACGTACAAGGCGTCTGTCAGTACGATATCTATCTGCACAACCCGCGTATTTCTGGACCCATTTCCAAACAGCAACATAGCTCCTCCTTTTCTTTTCTTTTTTTGATGTGTGCCAAGGATTTGTCGCTGCCAGCCTGAAACTCCTAGAATTGAAATACAAGTACAGTCTATATGTTACTACAGCTGGGTCTGTTCTGGTTCTATTCATGGCAATGAAAAAGCTAGGACAGCCCTAGCTTTACGGATTACCCTAAGTTAAGAGCCTTCAAAAAGTATGCAAAGTTTATTTCATGCAGCTTGGGAAGAGCCCATGTGTACCGGCGTTACACGCTTGACGAGGTAAAGCGCAAGATAGTCGATGTTCTGCAGAGCGCCGGGACCGGTCTGTCAGGAATCGAGCTTGCAGACAAGACCGGCATCAACCGGATGACTATAACCAAATACCTACACATCATGCATGCGATGGGCCTTATCAAGAAGAAGAAGACAGGCAACGTCAATGTTTGGTTCTTGGAGACAGGGGTCGCAGATATCGAGTTTCCAGTCAACTATGTCCAGGTGCAGCAAAAGCTGATTGGTGCAATTCTAGCCGGAGAAGAAGAGCAGGCGCGCAGGATCCTTCTGACCGCCCTCAACTCTAACGTTGACCAAGTGAAGGTGCTAACAGACGTGATCATGCCTGTGACAAACACTGTTGGCGAGCTCTACAGCAGGGGCAGGCTTGACAAGACCGAGAGGACGTTCCTTCTCAACCTCATAATGGAGCTAATAGACCTCGTAAAATTCAATGTCAAGGCTACAGAGCAAAAAGCAAATGCCAACGTGCTCCTTGTAGCTGGTTCTGAAGACAAAGTCCATGCAGCCAAGAGCGCAGCAGTCGCTTTTTCTGTGCTCGGGTGGGACTCGATCTACATCGGAGATGTAGAGGAGCAGATCGACCCATTTTTTGATATCGACTTTCAGCGTTACGTTTTCCGGGCTTGGGGCAACAAGCGTGGCCTCATGCTCATTTGTATATTTTCTTCTGGCGAAGGGTCGCTCAGGTTTCTCTCATCCACAGCCAAGGCAATGAAGGGCAGGCTCAGAGGCGAGCTTCGTATTGCTGTACTTTCCACGCCGGAACTCCAGGCTGCGGCCGAAGAGAACTCTGACTACATCGCAAAGGATCTGATGTCATTGATAGAATGGGCCGAGCGTCAGTACAACATCATTGTAAAGTAATGACCGCTACTACTGCCATTATGCTTGCTGGAGAGGGATCGGAGTTATCGGTGGTGCGTCAGGAACTACTGCCTGCATAACCAAGGTGATTATTACGCCAATGATAGCGAATACAATGATCGCAAGTATCGCTATTGCCAGCGCCCGAATCCATCCGGTATCAAAGCCTTTCTTGAACACACCTATCCACGCAATGAAGGCAATGATGAAGGCAATTATACCGGCTATTACGGTCTGCTCACCGAATGCGACCGTGAGCGCTGCCACAGAAATAAAGAACACGATCGCGTATACTATCGGACCAAACGCGGTGACCAGCATTGCTCGCGTGAACTTTGCTCTGCCAAGGGTGAGAATCTTGGCGGATATCCACACAGGAATTGTGACTATTATCCATACCGCGATGAGACCTATGATTACTGCAGCTACCACGGCTGCGATTTCAGCGCCCTGAAGAAAGAGATCTTGGAACAATGCCGTTCTGTAATGTGTGTATCCAGATTTAAGGTATGTGGGTTAACGCTCTACACCAAACGACACCTTGACGGTGGTCTTGAACCTTGCGATCCTGCCGGATTCGTCTAC
>DATLXY010000344.1:0-3358 GCA_035575335.1 Nitrososphaera sp.
TAAACCTCTAAGCCGCTTCTGCGAGTCCCTTGCAGATAAGATAGACGGCAGCATAAGAAGGGAGTTCCGCAGATTCCTTTGAAATATTGAACGTTTTGCCCTTTAGCTTAAATTTTACCGGAGTCTTGACCTTGACTGCTACCTTTGAATCCCCGATCAAACAGGCATCGACAAATGGGTCGAAGGAGTCAAGGTCGAGGCACTTTATCTTTGCCAGACCACTCTTGCTATTCAGCGTGCCGGGCATCCTGAAGATGCGATGAACATCTGTGGTCACCTGCGGGTCAACCCTGACGCCCATTTCACGCGTCATCTTGTCTAGGTCAACTTTGAACGCGGTGTATCCGCCCTTCTGTTCAACTATGCGCTCCAATTTCTTGGCAGATGTTCCATTGATCTTCAGTCTGTCAGCAATCCTTCTCCTCCAACCGTAGGCAAGGCCACTCTTTGGGAATCGTATTAAGAAAGGGTTCTCGGCATTTCCTTTCTTGACTCCCACACTTTCCGCCATCAATCCTGTTCCGCAAATATATCCTACAAGCTCGGATCTGGCCTTGGGATCAAGAGAAATATATGCACTGTCGCTGACATGGATGTGGAAGCCATTATTGCCTGAAAAGTAGACATGGATGTCACTCTGACTCATACCAAAATCCTCAGTAAGAAACTCTATTAGCCGCTTTACCTCTTTCTTGGAGCCTTCTATACACTTACTGCATGGTATTGATACATTCTCTACTTTCTTCCCATCGCAGACGGGACAAGAGTAATTCTGTTCCTTTTCCACATGAAAAGAAGATGCATGACCACAATTCGTACATAAAAGATAACTGTGGGAAGGAAAGCAGGGAAGATTCAAGTCTTTGCCGTCTATGTCAAATACAAGGTCAGCGCCAAGCCACTGTTTTTCGTGCATAGGATATGTTGGAAAGCGATAATAGGCGTTAGAACAGTAGATGTCCGACGGGACTTCCTTGATTACTGTAGCGATGAGCTCTTTCATGTTCTTGAAGGATAGGTGCCTGACCATCCCTGCCTGCCCGAATCGCATGTAGCCAAACTCCCGTTGCTCCATCTTGTCAGGAGTTTCTATTGTCACTGGCTTGAAGTAGTATTCCCTGAACGCGCCCTTGACCATAGCCTCTGTTTTGACGGTCTTGTCTTCTGCCATTAGTGCCTCTCCTTCCTTCCAAACTGAATTGGGTTGGTAATCCCATTACATTCTTCCGTTGCGAAACATAGATTTTCGTTGCGAAGCTTTTCGCAGGATGGCACAGAGTATTTCGTGTGACTCCCTTTCATGCCTGCAAGGTGTTCAACCTGATAACGCGTGATCTTTTCGTTAAAATCGGGAGCATTCTCGTACATCAATACGATTTCATCAATCGGCTTGCCTATTGCAAGCATGTATGTCGCAAGCATGACCCTCGCAGAATGCGGCAGGTTCTCTCCTTTGCTCATGATTTCAAGTGCGTGTTTTACGCAGGGTGGGTATTCGGTAACTGCCGTAGCGCGGTATTCGTGGCGAGGAGCAAGCCTTGCACGCAGTTCGTCGACCTTTTCTTTTATTGGCGTCGGCAGCGTTGCAAGCGTCATTGCTCTTATTTTTTCGTAAATCAGTACAGATAGTTCGTTCCTGATGAGCCTGACTGTTTCGTCAGCATCGAGAAAGACATAACCGTCATGGACCAGCCTGTTTATGAGGTTCCATTCCTGCTCGTGGAAGTGCGAAGACCTCGAGAGATAATCCGTCACTTTAACTTTGAAGAACCGCCTGTCTTCGGCAACACTAATCTTCAGATTGAAAAGATCGTCGAAGATCTTGGCGAATAGCAACTGTCGCTGTATTTCGTTCTGACGTTTCAAGTCCTCTGTTAGGAACTTCTCTGCACGGCGAGCCTCTGCCAGCGCAAATTTCCTGAGGACTGGTTCTAGACTTATCGATTTAACAATGATGACCGAAACAAGGAAAGTGAGGATCTCTATTTCGTATCTGTCGAGCTTTTCATATACATTACCACTCACCCCGATTTCAACACGTTCAGCAGCGCTGTCGATAATGCCCTTCATATCGGGCCTTTCGAGCTCATCCCATCCAAAGCCGGATTCGCGCAAGTATTCCCCTGCCTCATTCAAGAAGGGATATTTGGCAAGGTCTCCCGTTCCCAGCTTAATTGATGACAATTCTCGTAAGCAAGCTAAGATAGCTGAACTGGAATAAAAATGCCATTCCCAATAAGTTAAAGTATACATCAGCAGCTGTTCTGTCCATCAGAACGATGGGCATAAGGCTTGGATTTCATGTATCAATTGCTGGCGGTGTAGCAAATTCTGTGGACAATGCAAAGAAGATAGGGTGTACTGCCTTTCAGATATTTAGCAGAAACCCCCGTGGCTGGACAGCCAAGCCGCTTACACCAGATGATGTGAATTTATTCAAGACTAGGCTGGCATCAAGCGGCATCGACAAGAGGGATATTATTGTGCACATGCCTTACTTGCCTAACTTATCTGGTCCGGATGGAGAGTTTTACGAAAAGTCTGTTGACACCCTTATAGAGGAAATGCACAGATGCAACGAGCTAGACATCCGTTATCTCGTAATACATCTTGGAAGCCATATGGGGAAGGGCCAAGCAAGCGGGATCAAGCAGCTAGTAAAGGCAATTGAAACTGCTATCGACAAGACAAGAGAAGACACCCCTACGGTCCTGTTAGAGAACAATGCTGGACAGAAGAACAGCGTTGGAGCCACCTTTGAAGAGCTACGCACGATTCTCGACCGTCTAGGCGACCCAAAGCGATTTGGCGTCTGCCTCGATACTTGCCACCTATTTGCCTCAGGTTACGACCTACGCAAAGAATCCGATGTGCATAAGACACTGGAGAAATTCGATAATGTTGTTGGTCTGAAAAACCTAAAATTCATCCACCTCAATGATTCCAAAGGTTCGCTTTGCTCAAACCTTGATAGGCATGAACACATCGGACTTGGGATGATAGGGAGTGAGGGGTTGGCAGCATTTTTGAATCACAAGTCCATTAGGGATCTGCCTGTAATCATGGAGACTCCTATTGACGAAAGGAGAGGAGATGAGGAAAACTTGAAAGCCGTGCTTCGCATGATAAAGTGACTATTTCAGCCGGTGTGATTCTACGTTTGTGGATCCCTCGTAATATGATACAATCAGGATGTCCCCTTCGCTGTACGTACAACCGCGGATCTCTTTTGGTTGACCGTCTGGTGGCTCAATCACGCATACATCACCCTGCTTGAACTTGACAGGTACTTCTCCAGTAACGATTTCTCTTGTGAAAAGCTCGAAGAGCGGAAAGCCTTGAATCATCTGTATCACCA
>DATLXY010000345.1:0-5404 GCA_035575335.1 Nitrososphaera sp.
AAGAACAATTTTGTTATGTGTGCAGATAACATTCAAGCCAACCTCAACAACCATTGGAAACAAGATATCTGAGAAACTTTCAGGTCGGAGCGACTCGTTTGCTATTGGCCTGCCTCCTTGATCTTCTCCTTTTGTTCGCTCCCTCCATATCAACGGTCGGGATTGAAATACGCATTTGCTGCTGCACCGCTTCCGCTCTTAATTTCCAGATTTCTCTTGGTTTCTTTAGCCGCTGACATTCAGCAGACACTTGCACAGCATCTCTATCATCAGTTTTCGCACATGGATTTCTGGGAATCATGTCATGAAACTGTATTATAATTTAAAATGTATACTAGGTGGAGGGCCAAGGTTATGGAAACACACCAAAGGCCAAAGTATTACTGCGATAGATGTAACCGGGATTTCCCAAGCATACTTGATCTGGAAGAACACATCAACATAGATCACGCGACTACCCATTCGGTGGATTAAGCAAACGCTTATGACATATTTTGTGCGTAGTTCTCCATGTCAGAACCAACTGCAGCAGGATACAACTATACTTGCGATGAATGTGGGGCATCGTTTGAGGTGATAGAAGACCTCACAAACCACTATCGACAGGAGCACCCCGAATCTATTTGAAATAACAGCAGGAATAAGGTTCATAACGATTCCCGCCTAAGGGAAGCATGAGTTGAAAGACCCTGTTAGAGTGAAGGAAGAGGTGTTGAACAACATTCTAGAGTCCAGTTCGCGCCAGTTGGAAGAGGCGGAAAGCAACGTTCAAGACATCAAATCTATCTTGCATTGAACGAAAAGACCACGTAAAATGACAGCCATCAATATCATTCTGGACGATCAGAATGAAGTAGTCACGGCTCTTGGAAGGCTAGTCGATGACCTGTCTGAAATATGTAGCAAAGACCGCCTACAACGTTGTTTTGTGTGCATGGGACTGCTATCGTATGCTAGGAAGAATAGGGATGGGTCTGTTATCAAGCGCCAAAAACAGCAAGGTCGTCATCATAGTTGGCGGGGCACTGACAGCAATTGGAATAGCAGGATGATCATAATCGACTCCCTAGCATCTAACGTCTGGTAACTCAGGATCCGTTCGGAGATCCAGAAGTATCAGACTCGTTCTTTTATGGTGAATATGCATTCCTTTCCGTGATTGTTGCAGGTCTTGTTTTGACGATATTTGGAACGGTCAGCATGCAGAGGGACAGAGGCAGGATGTTGCTTGCCTCAGCCCGATAAAACCGCCCTAATCACTTTTTATTTCATGATGTAAAACCCAATTGTCCAAGCGATATCTGACACAGGATTTACGTGCCCAAAATGCGACTACTCTTTTCCTACAGGAAAGCAGGTAGTCGGGTATTTGAAGAATTAGCATGTTGATGGGGCGCGGGCAGAGACGTCCAGGCGAATGTCCTGAGCAAAATTTCGGTCTATACAATCCTCATGTTTTCTAACTGTCCTGTAGAGACGGTGTAGCGTCAGCAGAGCGTTCGAAGGGATGAAAAAGAAAAAGTCTAGACAGGGACGCAGAAGATGTTGTTGTTCCTTGGCTATCAAGCGATTTTCAGCGGATATGATGGTTGTGTCTTTAAGAAGACCTGGGCAGCTTTTTGTATAATCCATTAATGCAATTTCATGGCTAGCATATCAGCAAAACGAGTATTTTTGATACTGAAAAATGAATCCTTTGGCACTTCCGTTGAAAGGGGCATCAGAGAAACGGCGGTGAATTTGGCGACAGCCATACTGCACAGCATTGTTGTTGCGAGGACAGAGCATGAAAGAGAGGAGGAGGAAGAGGAGAAAAATGACCACCGCCGCCAACAGAAATAATTCTTGCATGACGGTTATTAGGCCCGTTGAGAGAAAACAGAAAATAAGTCTAGACGATGCTACGCTGATAGCTGGATTTCCCGGCCCGGGGATCGTCGATGCGATGAGCGCAAGCCATTCATTGGGCAGCAAAAGACACACCAGATTGCGTATGTAGACTTATTACACCGCGAGTCATTTACATAGGAGGCAGGCTCCGGTATCACTTCGGATCTACGCGAACTATGAAGGCATTGCCTGCGTGCTTGTGTGTGACTCTCCCATGATACTGTCTGGTGTCCATTCCCTGTTTAATGATGTAGTCAAGTGAGCAAAGGACAACAACATCAAAGAGATGATTGTCATTGAAGGGATCGTTGCTCTCCGCATCCCCGAGAGTAGAAGCCCATTGTCCTTTCCAGTGACAGGCGGTCGGACGACCATAGCTACCGGGGGAACATCAAGGAGCGAAAAGGATCGGTGCCCGCGTTTGTTTCAGGAATATCGGGCGCCTTACTGCCTGCGTGCCTGTCAAACAGGATTCCCTGTACCCGGATCTTGATGCCGTCGACGAGTGGAATACCCGACCCAGAAGGCGCGGCTATCCTGATAGAAAAAGCAAACAAGCTTGCCGACACTCCATTTAGGATAGATGTGCGCGAGTTGAGGAACGGGGTCATCGAGCTAAAACGCCATATGCAAGAGCTGATAAATTCCGTTCAAGAGCAAGAGCGGGAACAGCTAAGCAGAGGCACGAGAATTTACAGTTGAGTCTGTGACGGCGATAATTATCCCACCCCTCCCTCTCCCGGACGTGCTCTACTCGTTATTAGTGAAATCTGCGAGTTACTAGATACATACATGTCAACAACATCAATTCAGGCGGAAGCATCCAAACCGCAAAGAAAGATGCAGGAATGCAATCGCTGTAAGGCAGCTGGCTTTCCAAACCAGCTCATAGCCTTTGAGAGGATTGGCGAAGACCAGGAAACAGGCAAGATTAGATGGAAGCTCGTGGAGGGAAACGGGAACGAACACGTGCACAAAAGAGTCCAAGAGCCACGGCGGAGGCGCATCGTAGACATTGCAACCGTGTCGGATGTCGCGGAAGCCAGAAAGTTGCTCGCGCTCGGGTGGGATTACACGACGTCCTATCCTGCGACGATAGCAAATATCCCCCACTATGTGCTTGTAAAACGAGAGTGAACGAATAATAATACCTCGACAAGTGCAGAGCGCCAATAGGCTGTTATGCGGAGGAAACCAGCAGGGTAGCAAAAACCCTCTTTTCAGTAAATCAAAAAACACCAATTGCAATGTTGCCAGCGTATTATGGAATGGCAGCCAAAGAACGCGTTGGCAATAAAAAGAACGTGTTTACTAGAGCTCGAATAATCGCAGCCTACGGACAACAAAATTTCTTGACCAGCCGATCAGGATCGCAGGTGCTCAACAGAGAAAAAAAAGCTAGGGCTTCGGACATCCTTCCATGGGCCAGATGAATACTTCCTTTCCTGGCAGCTGCCAGAGCTGCTTTGCGTACATATCGGTGTTATCGATATGGCAGCGTTCGCACATGTTGACTGCAACGTCATCAGAGGGTTTGCCTATCAGGCTCAGGAACTCTTTTGCATATTCTACTGCCTTTGCATCTATTTCTTTTGGGACATCGCCTACGCGATTCTTGTCAGTTGGTATAAATACATCAAAATGCAGCCTACCCTTGTCTGCATATGTGTTGTAAACCACGACCTTTTTTCCAGATCCATGATATCGCTCTAGCTTTTGCATATGAAACAAAAAGTCAAAAACAGGATTTATTTTTTACTTGTATTCTTGCCCTGTATATTTACTGCACACAACATCTCGATTTTGTCATCATAATTACGGAGTCCAAGCTGGAGGTACAAGCTTGTTAGAATATGTTGCGCCGTGTTCCCTCTCCTGGTTCTACCAGCCAATCCTACCTTTCAGCACCAGATGCAAACCCGGCTGTAATATTATGTGCTTGTATTTCAGGAAGCGGGAATTGAAATCAGGCCATGCATGTGTTTTGATGCCCGCGTCTGTGCTGTAGAACTTGCCTGAGTCCTTGGAGCTCCTAACCTTGAACATCCTCTCCTCCTGATCGGTTCCAAGTATCACTGGTTCTCTTTCATTCATCTCTACGAGATGGTAGCCGCGCTCTATGCGCTTGATCATCTCTAACAAATCCCGACTGAAGGTCTTTCGCTTATTCCTTAGCCAATTCATTGTGTACTTGCTTTATCAAAACGCGCATATAATCAGAAGAGTACTGTGAGAAGATGGAGAAGTCACGTCACAATGCTCTTGCGGAGTTTGGCACTTTGACTGGCTGATCTCACCTTTGGCGAGCCGTTCTTCCAAGGGATCCTCGTTTTTTGGTTCCCCCGCTGTCCAAATCCAACTGGTCTCACCTAATCAATAAAGTCCCATCGTTTCCTGACATCAGTATCTTTCCAGCCCGATACAACGCTCTTGACAACCTGTTCTTGTCCTTTGCAAAGGACGGGGGGACGTGTAGGGTCATCATGAAGCCTCTGGTCACAAACATCTTTCTCAAGTCATTTGGATATGGGACGTGCATTGACGCAAAGCCAAGTAGAAGGAACTCATGAGGTGCTCTGCCTCCCGATCCTTGTTTTCCCAAAGCTAGCCGACATATCCGGGGCTCACAGCATCCACCTTTTTCTTTGGCTTGTCACCTGTTCCATTAATGACGGGTCGTGTGTTCTCCCCCACCACCACGAACGTGGTGCCACCATACCTCTTTACGGCGGCCTGCCTCTTTTCCTGTTCCCTCTTATCAAGTTTCCTCTTGCTGAAGAACCATGCTATATACACGTGACGAATTGTATGTTCAGGTTTGTAGCCAAACAGCTTTAGGTATTTCAAGATGTTTTCACGTCTGTTGGGTGGAACCTGAGCAGCTATGACCCAGTTGGATAACGGAGATGCAGCCGAGACACTCGTCTTCTTCTCATCCAGCGACATTCGATCTTGCTTGGACTGTATCGCTTATCTTGTTTGCTAGTGGCTCAAGCATCGTGCAATCAATAGTCCAATGAGCGATGCAAGATATACATATGGCGCTTGATATGCCCAATATAGTTGCTCTCGCCTACACGCGATATGGAAGCTATTCAGGCCCGCGTGCGCCAGACTCTTGATAAAGGGGTTCAGATCGACCTCACAACCGACCACTGCAAGCGTTTTCTAATGAGGCATGTAAACCAGAAGATCACCGTCGCGATACTGTATGTTGACCTCGATGGTTCCACAAAGTTGAGTATGTCGATAGAGCCGAACAAGTTTGCAACCATACTACACGTCTTCTCGCAGGAGATGAGTCTTCTAATCAGCGAATATGGGGGATACGTGCTTAAGTTCGTTGGAGACGCGGTAATCGGGCTTTTTCCAGCAGAGTATGACATTAAGCAGGCAGTAAAGAACGCGGTGGAATGCGCAAAAGCCATGCGCCAAATCATTAAACAGTGCCTCAACCCAGAGTTGAAAACGCACGGGCTGCCGGAGATCAAGGCTAAAATATCTGTCGACCAAG
>DATLXY010000346.1:0-2702 GCA_035575335.1 Nitrososphaera sp.
GTCCGGCTCATAAGGCTCCGGTTTGCCTAGATATCGCTCTGACATGAGGCCGCCACAGATGGTACCGTAGGCAAGCAGGCTTATCCTGTTGTCATGGCAAAATTTCGCCATCTTGACCTCGGGCCTCCGGTCGATTATCGAATACTGCACTTGGTTAGATACAATCTGGAGGCCGGTGTCCTTCATTATCTCCATGCGTTCGGTGTCGAAGTTGGTCAGACCGACATTACTTACTTTACCCTCGTCTCTTAGGTCCGACAGGTACTTTAGCGCGTCGATGTAGTACGGGTTGTTATAGTCCCACCAGTGGAACTGCACAAGGTCAAGGGAGCTGACTCTCATGCGCCTGAGCGAGCGGTCGATGCTTGCCTGCGCGATCTGCTTCGTTATCTTCTGGGGCTCTGGAACCCACTTTGTGAGGGCCTGCATTTTTTGGCGCTCCTGTTCTGGCAGCCTCTCCCTGAACTCTCCGATAAAATCCTCGGCTGGGCCGTAAATGTCTGCAAGGTCCCACGTGGTAAAGCCCGCGTCGTGATATCTTCCCATATCCTCCACCGCGGCCCGCGGGTTTATGCGGCCATGTGCACCTGCAACTTGCCACATGCCGTTGAGAATTCTGCAGATCTTTAGCCCCGGTGCCAGCTGGTAGTGCTCCATGCCATTCACTCTTTTCTTTCCCCTTTCCGTCATAAACGTTACCGTCTTGTTGTAAGCTAGCTTGCGACATCGAAAATGTTGACTCTTATGTTTTTCACACAATCGTTCCAGTGGATGCTGCGTAAAAAGAAAGCATGGCGCAACATACATCCGCAAACAGTAACGAAAGGAAAACCGTGGCAGATGGTGCAGGCTAGAGAAGAAGGAGTAGGAGAGAACTAACGAACGAACGTACATATTATGATGCGGGCGCAAGAGTAGGGGCTGGTAGTGCTGACGGGGCCGCAAGAGAAGAGGATGACGTAAATGTGACGGGACAAACAGGGAGGGCATGGGCCGAGGGCAGCCGTCAATGGATCGCAGGACTCCTCAGCCAGTTGCAACCGTGCAATCCCGAAAAGGCTGCGGGTGATGTGGCGTTCACGCATTTCAGTCGTCTACTGGAGTTAAGATACTCTACCGACGACCACAAGACTCAACCACAGGAGAGGGATGCACTGGCCCGCAAAAGGTGCATAGGGCGGGCCAGCAGTTCATCCCCCAACGATCAAATTATCACAATTGTTGTTCAACCAGTGGTGATGGTCTCCGCAGCCATATCTGCACATGCCTTGGTGTCCGCTTGAAAATGACGATCCTGTGCAGAAGGACACCTTGTCTTTTGCAATCCATACACTCAGCAGCCACACTGTGGCATCCGCAATTAACTACGCGCGGTTCTCTGGATCGCAAGCAGGCTCTTCCTGAAGAGCGATACCATAAGCATGGCATCCTTTTCGGTGGGAATGCTCTTTGCCAAGAGCTTCTTGACCGCTGCCTCGAGCAACGGTTTCTTGTGAAGGTCATAATTGCTGGCGTCTGCAACCTTGCTTACATATTGAAGCACAAGGTCAATGTCATCCTGTGACGCGTGCCTCATGATCTTCTTTGTCTTTTTTACCGGCAACTCTGGCTCCTGTTTTGAAATCTCATACAGGATCACTGCAAGAGCGTGCGATACGTTCATTGTTCGGTATTTAGTCTTTGTGTCAATCAGCGCTACCAGGTCGCACATTGCGAGTTCCTCGTTGTTGAGACCCGAGGCTTCCCGGCCAAGCAGTATGCAAAAGTTCTTCCCGTCGCTCTCGCGAATTATTCTTGACAGCTGCTCCGGGTCGATTGACTCCCGCAGGACGTTCAGCCTGCTTGTGGCTCGAATTGCAGTTGTCCCTACGAGCACGTCAAACTTTTTCCTCAGTTGATTCAGGGTGACCGTCTTGGCGGCCGCAAGAACGTCCTTGCCGTGCGTAGAATATCTAACTGCCTCGGCCATGTCAAAGTTTGGCTTGATAAAATACAACCTCTTATGGCCAAAATTCTTCATCAGCCTTGCAACGTGGCCTACATTGATGTGTCCCTGCGGCTCGACCAGTGCGACTGCTACCACTGCAAGTATTTCCAAAATTCTGGTCATTTATGCTTTTGATCTTTTCCTGAAAATGTTTGTAATGAGTGAATGATGTTGATCAAAACAAATGCAAGCCTGCGATGTTTGAAACGACATGAAGGAAAATTGTTGTCAACTATGCGCACCTGTAAGGTATCTAGGAAAGTGGCCGGACGGATGCATGCATATAAATGCAATTCGGAATGATGCAAGTTTTGAGGCAGTGGATATTCACTGTTACAGAATCGATGGAAGGACGGATGAATGGATGGGCAGAACACGGTTGTTTTTTTCCAGTACTGTGAGGCCTTGCCGTGTTTTTTCAGTTTTCGCTCAAATAAGTTCTGGGAGTCTGCCCTGTTTCAGATTCGTGGTTTTATACCAGTGAATTATTTTAACATTGGAAAGTGCTGAGCAAAAGCCGTGAAGATGGCATTTCGGACATCGCATTGAAGGAAAGGGGTTTATCATTAACGGAGGGTACTGGAACCAAAGAAAACCCACACCTTCTCAAGGGTGGGATGAATTCGATTCCAGTCGATGAATCACCACTCACCAAGGTGCCCCAGATGTTAAATAAAATAATAGTAATAGTGATATGTACAGAAAACAACAACAA
>DATLXY010000347.1:0-2365 GCA_035575335.1 Nitrososphaera sp.
ATGGTGCGTCGTTTGCGTCAAAAACGCTTGAAGCCGAGAACAGATCTGCAGTTCAAATTCCCGATCCATTCCTAGAAAAGCTATTGCTCGAAGCCACAATGGAAGCAGTAAAGCAAGGGTCAGTCAAGAGCATAAAGGATCTCGGAGGCGGGGGACTGTCGTGCTGCCTATCAGAAGTCTCTGATACGCTTGGCAGGGGATTCGATGTTGAGTTGACAAAAATCCACACGCGGGAAAGTGGCATGACACCTAACGAGCTAATGATATCTGAATCCCAAGAACGGATGCTCTATGTTACAGACAAGACCCGGTTACCTACATTGCAATCGATTTTGGACAAATACGAAATCAAGCATTCTATCCTTGGAATTGTTCAGGAACACAAAGATCTTGTTATCCGCAACGGAGGGAACGTAGTAGCCCGGATGCCATCGCATCTGGTGGCACACGCTCCTCTTGCAGATAGGGCGGTCAAGAGACCCGCGTACATTGACAGATTGAAATCAGTCAATTCGCCACGCCAGCCTGCAAACCTTGCAAAGGTGCTACTATCGCTCTTGTCAAACCCGACCATAGCTAGCAAGCGCTGGGTCTATGAGCAATATGATCACGAAGTTGGCGTGAGGACCGTTGTAAAACCGGGGATGGGTGACGCGGCGGTGATGAGGCTGGACAACGGAAAATTTGTGGCAATTAAGCTGGACGGGAATTCGAAGCATTGTTATCTTGATCCCTATCATGGCACACTTGGCTGCCTTTCAGAAGGCCGCAGGAACATTATTTGCGCAGGGGGGGAACCAATCGGTATAGTTGACCATTTGCAGTTTGGAAGCCCTGAAGACCCAGAAATTTTCTGGACATTTACGCAGGCGATCGATGCGATCATCGACTATTGCAAGTTTATGGATATCCCTGTTGTAGGAGGCAAGGTCAGCTTCTACAACGAAACTAAGAAGGGATCTATCAAACCCTCGCCTGTTATTGGCACACTTGGCCTAGTAGAGGACTCTAAACACATCATGCGTCCTTCATTGTCAACAGGCGACTCGATCTTTGTAGTTGGGAATACTGCCTCCGAAATGGGTGGTTCAGAATACTATGAATATGTACATGGCATAACGGGTGGCCCAGTACCTAAGGTTGACCTTCGGGTAGACAGTCAGAACGGTAATGCCGTGCTTGACCTGATAAGGTCACGGTTAGTTACCTGCGTCCATGACTGCTCAAAGGGCGGCCTTGCTGTCGCACTGGCAGAAATGTCACTGGCGGGCGGGACAGGGTTTGCAGTGAACCTCGATTCAATCCCAAATTCTTGTAGTAGGCTAGACGACCTCCTGTTTTCGGAGTCACACTCCCGGTATGTTATCGGTACAAAAGATCCAGAGAAAGTCCGTCAAGCGCTATCTTCCGCAGGCGTAGTATTTTCGGAAATAGGAAAAGCTGCACGTACAGTAGAATTTACTAAGGGGAGAAAGCCAGTAATCAGGCTTACTTTGAACCAGCTGCGGACTAGCTTTTACTCGCTCGGAAAAGTGATGCAATGAAAAAGAGGGAGAAGAAGATATGTTTTTTAACGCATAGTGTAAAGCTTGCCTATGCGTCTTGTGGGGGTGGGATGAGTGGTTCGTGAGAACTGTGGCGTAGTTGGAGTTTTCTCAGTTGACGGGCACAACGTTATACCATTTGTCATAGACTCATTGCGCGCCCTGCAGCATCGCGGGCAAGAATCTTGGGGGATTGCAGTACCTGGCAAGCCCCCCTTTAGAAAGCTTGGATTGGTCTCATCGGCAGCACCAGAGTTTCCCGGTATCGTCAAGAGGTACAAGTCTCATGCAGCCATAGGACACGTTAGGTATTCCACCCTCGGTAAGAGTACACTTGAAAACGCTCAGCCCCTGAAGGTGAAGGACTTGTGTGTTGCTCATAATGGCACCATTGCCAACGTTGAAGAACTAGCCGGCATGGTTGGTGGTTGTACTTTTACACCACAGACCATGAGTGACACCCTTATAGCTGCTCAGCGACTGGTCATGCACCTTGCGGACAAGGAGGATATGGCCGAGGCGATGCATATTTTGAAGGGCGAAATGGTAGGCTCGTTTTGCTTTACATTTCTAACAGACGACGGCTCTGTCTATGCCGCGAGGGATCCAAAGGGCTTTAGACCACTGGTCTTGGGGCACCACAAGGAGACCAACACCTATATGGTTGCGTCTGAATCATGCGCGCTGGCAGCGGTCGGGGCGCAGCTTGTACGCGATGTAGAACCTGGGGAGTTGATAAAGATGAGCAAGGGTGGCATCGACTCGCGGCAATTTGCGAACGAGAAGCCGCACGCTCACTGTGCCTTTGAATACACCTATTT